>JBCCFC010000756.1:0-6750 GCA_039029935.1 Chloroflexota bacterium | reverse complement strand
TAAGTGTGCATAAGATTGGTCCAATGGAATAAAAGGCATTAAAAATTTTGCAAAATTTTTAATGCCTTTTATTCCATTGGACCAATCTTATGCACACTTACTTCATCAACCGCGTATAATGCGCATCCACGATATCTGTCGCTGAAAAAGATTCAACAAACAGGGCAACGCCAGCCACAAGCAACGCCACAAAGCCAAGCACCGTCGTGAAGACAACCATGCTCAAGGGCAGTTGAACAGGCAGCAAGCCGTTGATGCCGTTGAGGGTGCTTGCCAACGTAAACATGCCTGCGCTGATATAGAAGCCCAATAATGCAACCCGAAATAGATGCCCACGAAACCGTAGACTCTTCGCCAAGCCCATTGTTCCCACTGATTCACCGGTGGAACTTTGCATCTGATTGCTCAACGCCACGATCTGTGTCTGCAACTGTCCAAAGCGGGCGGCGGTGGACATAATCATCAGCCCTATACCGGGTAGCAAAATCAGTGGTGCGAGCCAAATGTTGAATTCACCCATGAATCCCCCTGTATTACCGTAGAGAGTGAAGAGTGAATAGTGAAAAGTGAATAGTGAAAAGTGATGAGTGAAAAGTGATGAGTGATGAGTGATGAGTTGAAAGTTCACTATCACACTATCACACCATCACACCATCACACCATCACACCATCACACTATCACACCATCACACCATCACACCTACGGCCGCGTCGGACTCCCATCAGGCAACCGCGTCTGCGTCCACATCTCCACCTGATCAACAGGAGGGTACTTGGCAGCGAGTGCTTCATCAATATCAATCCCCAGCCCTGGCTTATCGTTGGGATACATGTACCCATTGCGCACTTCCGGTAAGCCGGGGAACATCTCATAGACCAGTTCGTTAAATCGACACCATTCTTGGATGCCAAAGTTGGGCGACCAGAGGTCTAAGTGCAGATTGGCGGCGTGACCAACAGGTGAGGTATCGCCGGGGCCGTGCCATGCGGTTTTGATACCATACATGTTGGCATGGATGGCGACGTTACGCGCGGGTGTGATGCCACCCATTTGGCTGACATGCATCCGAATGTAGTCGATGAGCTTGCCCGCGATCAGGGGTTGCCATTCGCGCGGGTTGTTGAAAAGTTCACCCATCGCAATCGGTGTGCTGCACTGTTCGCGGATACGATCAAACCACTCTAGGTCTTCGGGTGCCAGCGGGTCTTCAAGGAAGAAGAGTTTATATGGCTCGACATCTTTGGCAAACTGCACGGCATGGATGGTTTGCAGTCGCTCGTGGATGTCGTGTAGCAGTTCAATCTCTGGCCCCAGTTCGGTGCGCACGTGTTCAATCATCCGCAGCATGTTCCGGCAGTAGTCACGCGGGTCATAGTATGCGCCATCCGGTGCACCATCGGGTTTGACTATGGCTGCGCCTTGACCACCGTAGCCACCCATCTGTACACGGACATGACGATGCCCCTGCTCCATATAGGCACGCACGCCATCAGCCACCTCTTCAGGCGATGTGCCGTTGGCGTGGACATAGACATTGGCGGCTTCACGACACTTGCCCCCCAGCAGCTCATAGACGGGCATTCCGGCGCGCTTGCCTTTGATATCCCACAGGGCTTGGTCTACGCCCGAAATGGCATTGTTGAGGACGGGACCATTGCGCCAGTAGCTGTGGACCATTGACATCTGCCAAGTTTCTTCGATGCGCGCCACATCACGCCCAATCAGAAACGGTTTTAGGTGCTTTTCAATGGCTGTATGTACGGCATGAAAACGTTGGGTAAAGGTTGCACAGCCCAGGCCATATAACCCCGGCTCGGATGTGATAATTTTAACGATCACCAAGCGTGACCCAGCAGGCTGGGTCACGATGGTTTGGACATCTTGTATGGTAATTTTTTCTTGCATGATAGCTCGTTTGTTTTTGAATTTGAATGATTTGGAACTTGAGTACGTCGATAGACCGTTCTTCACTGTATAGCCCATTGTACCAAGCCAACCCCAAGAAACAAAATGGTTTTCATCCTATCATCCGTATCATCACACAACCATCTACACATCGCAACCGCACTTCTATCATCTATCAAACCGGCTATACCAAACCGGCTATACCAAACCAGCTATTCTTAAAATTACCTTAAAGGTTTTACAAAGATTTAACATTTGTCTTGAAATTATCTGTTATACTTTAGAAGAAGATATTGATGAATAATTAATTTATTTGTAAATATTCTGTACAGATGTATAAGCTTTGACGGGAACACTTCAAGTCACTTGGACGTTAGCTTACTGAAAATGCGTAACAATCTGTTTCATTATTGTGGATGCATTTGCATTTTGTAATCTAGCGAAGCCTTCTCTACAAAAAACTTACTCTACACACACAATATCCATAGTTGAAAAAAATCTTGTAATTTTAATGTAAATTTGTTTTTAATAGCTGTTACGCTGTTGGCGTGGCATGTTTGTTCATGCCCATTGCGATCTCACACATACTCATCGCCCAACAACGTACTTGCTAACGCAGTTCTTATGAAGGGAAAATGAAAGGATTTTGAATGATGAATCAGGCGAGAAAATCAACAAATGAAAAGAATGCTTCGGATAGTCAACGAATCACACAACAAGTCGTAACACAGACAGGCCGTGCGCTATCCAACCAAGACACATCCGTTGCAAGACACATCCAACACAGCCTTCGACAGGTGGCCTACTCACCAAAGCTCTCCGTTCTTCTAGTCCATCAGTGGCAACAACAGCTACAGACTCGCTGGGAAGAGCTTTTTACCACGATTACAGCCAACATCACAGACGCGACGCGCTATCTCCCCAAGCTCACTAAGCAGAGTCTCGCTACATCTGCGGCGGCATCCATGCTCCTCTTTTCAACGGCAGTGACAAGTGTGCAGGCAGGGACAATCGTTGTCAACAAAGATTCAATCACTGTCCCTCCGATAAATGATGCGGATTGTGACCTCGCAGAGGCCATCCTCACGGCCAATGCAAATGTAGATCGTTATGGTTGTACGATTTCAGGCACTGCTGGTGCCGATACAATTGAATTGAATGGTGTAGCCAGCCCAATTGTTCTAATAGAACCATTTGGCAATTACGATGGCTATACAGGGTTACCATCAATTACAAGCACAGTTACGATTCAAAATGGTCATATTCAGGGCGATCAAACAGGCATGGGCAGCTATGGCTTTCGACTCCTGCATGTGGATGGGCAGGGTAGCCAAGCCGGACAACTAACCCTTAGTAATGTCACTGTTGAGGGTGGCTATGCCTACTCTTTGCCAACACCACCCTACGCCCGAGAGTTTAAAGGGGGTGGCATCTTTGTCAAAGATTCAGCCCAACTCACGATCACCAATGGATCTGTTATCAGTGGGAATCGTGCCTATCTTGATGGCGGTGGGATTTATGCCAACAATAGCACTGTGACCATTCACAATCGCTCAACAATCTCAAATAACAGCGTACCCCGATATGGTGGTGGTGTCTCAGGTATCATGAGTGATCTCATCATAGAAAATAGTACTATCGTGACTAACTCTGCATTTGAAGGAGGTGGGGTCTATATCGCCTATAATACAGAGCTAACCATTACCAATAGTAGCCTTATTTCCGGTAATTATGCTGGGTATCTAGGTGGAGGCATTGCAGCCTTCTATGGTAGCAAGGCAACCATTGTCGATTCAACCATTCGCAACAATAGCACCTTTACAAATTACCTTGGTGGTCCTTATTCCTACCCTGGGGGCGGCGGTTTGCATTCTTGTAGCAGCAACGTCATCATCACAAGTAGCACGATTTCAAATAATCTGAGTTACAATGGCGGTGGATTGTCGCTCGTTTGCGGCTCAACGGCAACCATCAGCAATAGCCATATTTTGACCAACACGGCTGAGCATGGGGGCGGAATCAATGCCAGAGGGTATACAACAGTTACGCTCAATAACAGCACAGTTCAAAAGAATCGGGCACATGAAGATGGTGGTGGGCTTTTCTTTGTTGATCATACCGATGCAACCATTACCAATAGCCATATTGTAACCAATATCGCTCAATATGGTGGCGGTATTTATGCCGCAAGCTATACTACTGTTACGGTAGACAACAGCACGATTGCGTGGAATCGCGCCGTTGATGATTCTGACAGTCATGGCGGTGGTATACACTTGGGCGGCTCCCTGCTCAACATAGGCAACAATAGTCAAATCAACAACAACTATGCCTACGAAGATGGTGGTGGCATTGCTGCTCACGCCTCTGTTATCTTTCTAGACAATAGCACGATTGCAAGCAATAAAACGGGGGACGATCATGGCGGTGGTATTGCAGCCGATGAAGGCGCAATGATTACCATCACAAATCAAAGTCTCATCACAGGCAATATCGCTGCTGGCGATGGCGGTGGCATCGAACTGGATGATAGCAGTTTACATATCGTCAATAGCAAGATTATGAACAACCAAGCCAACGATGATGGCGGTGGTATCTATGCTGAAGACAATAGCTATGTCTACGCCAATACGGTCATGATTTCCGGCAACCGCGCGGGCGATGATGGTGGAGGGATTGATTTTGAAAAAGGCAGCACGATGCGCATGATTGCCAGCCAGATTGTCCATAATCAAGCAATGGATGAAGGTGGCGGCATTTCTGCGGATGATGACGGCACTGCCACGATTGAGCAAGCCACACAAATTATCAGCAACACCGCAGCCAGAGGGGGCGGCATTGGTCTTGATGACCGTGCTGTGGTGACAGTCACAACAGCCAGCGTCATTAGCGATAACCAGGCGAATATCGGCGGCGGTATTTTCCTCAAAGATGATAGCATTCTCCACAGTAATGATGTCACAATCACGGCAAATCGGTCGATTACAGCAGGGGCTGGTATTCATGCACAAAACTACGTGACGATGACGGTTAATGGCTCTACCGTCTCTAACAATCATGCAAGCACAATCGGTGGCGGGCTTTATGCAACCCAAGCGGCAATTACTGCCACCAATAGCAAGTTTCTCTATAACAGTGCCACCACAAATGGAGGCGGTCTCTATAATAAAGATGCGGTCCTAAACATCGTTGATAGCTGTATTG
Source organism: Chloroflexota bacterium (assembly GCA_039029935.1). Lineage (GTDB taxonomy): Bacteria > Chloroflexota > Anaerolineae > Caldilineales > Caldilineaceae. The sequence goes on along the minus strand of JBCCFC010000756.1, from coordinate 1,640 downwards.
TCGGCAATAGCGACACGGCTATGACCAGTTTGGTGACAGCCAGTGCGCGGCAAAACTGGTGGGGGGATGCCAATGGATCATCTGGTGTGTTTATCGGTGCGGGTGATTCAGTCGGGCCAAACATCGACTACAGCTACTATCGCACCGCCGCCATTCTGAGCTGCCCTGTGATTGGTGCCAGCACCTTTACTGCCCCTAGCTTTTCTGTCAATGACCCCTCGGCCAATGAGGATGCGGGTACGTTAAACTTTACTGTACAGTTGTCCAAGCGTAGTACCAAAATTGTCAATGTGAGCTATAGCACAAGCAAGATTACGGCTCGCCCTGGCGATGATTATACAGACGTAAGCGGAAGATTGACCTTTGCACCAGGGCAGACACAGGCTACCGTGTCGGTTCCAATCAACGAAAGAAATGGTTTCGAGGGCAATCGAACGCTGAAATTAACCCTAAGCGGTGCAACCAATGCGGCCATCGGTGATGATTTTGGTATTGGTACAATTGTGGATACGGATGACCCGCCGACAGCAACACCAACATGGACACCAACATGGACACCAACGCCAACGCTGACATCTATATCAACATTGATACCAACAGCAACAGCAACACTGACATCAACACCTACACCAACAGCAACAGCAACACCGACATCTACATCAACACCAACAGCAACTGTTACATCAACGCCAACATTGACACCAACGGTTGCCCCAACCAGTACACCCACGCCTACATTTACACCAACTATGACCCCAACGGATGACAGTATATCCAACGGTGATGGTCAAACGGATGACACTCAAAACATTTCTGCTGGTACAGATGCAACCGCAACACCAATACCGACGTCTACACTAACTCCAACGACAACAACAACGTCTATACCAACGCTAGCACCAACATCGACCGTGATACCGTCGGCAACACCAACTGCATCGGCAACCGCAACGTCTACATCAACCTCGACACCAGTGCCCACCTCGACAGCGACGCCAACAGCAACGCCCACGGCAACGCCGGATCGTGTCACCTTCACAGCGGATAGTGATCAGACAACGGTAGAGGCGGGTGATACGATTATCATCACCTTTGTCATTAGAAACAATGGCGATATAACAATTCTTGATACCATCATCGAGATAACCATTCCAAACTTCACAGAATTGATTCCAGGTACACAAGCCGCCAGCAATGATGGTCTTGCACCAACCGCAGGCGAGCAGTGTCCAGAGGGCTTTGCCGCAGGTCAAATCTGTACCATTGATGTGGGGACCATTGAACCGGGTGAAGAGCGGGAAATCCGCATGACTGTGCGTGTGGATGAAGACGCTGCACCAGGTAGTGTCATTGATACGGTAGTGGCACAGCTACAGGGCAACATCGCCGGAGAAACGATTTTCATAGAAGTGCAGGAAAGCATCAATGTGACAGTTGTCTCGTCTACACCAACAGCGTTGGAAGAGACAGATGAACCCGGCAATTGGATGGCGTTTTTGCCTTGGGTTTCGCGTTAAGGTCATTGCGCAAAATAGTCTGTAGGGGTAGGAGGTGATGTGAGTGGGAATGGCTCATTTTTCACTTTGCTTTGTCGAAGTTTTTTCTCCAGTCGCCCCACTCGGCAAGAAAGCACATACAAG
>JBCCFC010000755.1:0-6761 GCA_039029935.1 Chloroflexota bacterium | reverse complement strand
GGCGATGATCCCCGTGAGGACGCCAACCAATACACGTTTGATGAGTCCATTCATAGTTTGTTTACTTTCTCATAATTGTGTACGACTCTGCTGAAAAAAGGTCAAACCGATACAAAAGTCCGACTTCTTACCAGTGGTAGCGAATAACAAATTCTACAGAAGTCGGACTTTTTTCAGTGGAGTCATGTACACAATTATGAGAAAGTAAACAAACTATGAATGGACTCATCAAACGTGTATTGGTTGGCGTCCTCACGGGGATCATCGCCAGCGCATTACTCTATCCATTGATCGCTAGTACACCAGAGATAGTCAAGGACGGGCTATTGGGTGGACTCACCACTATGTTGGTTGCTGGCGCATTGATTGGTGTCAGCTTTGCCCTCTTTTTTCGGTCTGCATACTATGCAACACAGGATAGTCAAGCGGGAACCTTTACCGTCGATCTTTCAAGGAGCGTGATGGTGGGGCTGACGCTTGGGCTGACCGCTTGGGTCATCCTCGCGTTGGGCTTGATACCTGTGCTGATGGGAGGCAGTCCTCTGTGGCAAGCAGTGGTCGCCGCTACCACCTTTCCACAACTGATCTTCTTGCTGCTGCTGGGCGCATTGAACGGTCTGCTCTATTGCGTAGCCTATGCACTCCTAGCGGAACGACTGGGGTTTGCCATGACCACAGAAATGTCAGCCCTGCCAGAGATTACCAAACGAATCGTCATTCTCGGCGGCGGCTATGCAGGTGTCACGGCGGCGGAAACGTTGGAACGGGAATTGGCCGACCAGCCTCATGTGGGGATTTGGCTCGTGAGCGAGACCAACCATCTACTGCACACACCGATGCTGTCGGAAGTGTCGGCCAGCGCGGTCAACCCGCAGAACATCAGCCCACCATTGCGCAGTTTCTTTAACCGCGTTCAGGTGATCCAAGGCGATGTTGAATCCGTGGATATGGACGAGCGCGTTGTCCATCTGGCACCCGACACACGTTCCCCCAACCGTGTGCTTGCCTTTGACCACTTGGTGCTGACCGTTGGCGGTGTCCCCAACTTCTTCGGCAATGAAGATGTGGCACGAGAAGCGTTTACCTTTAAGTCGCTGGAGGATGCAATGGTGCTGCGCAATCACATCATCGACATGTTTGAGCGTGCCGATTTTGAGCGGGACGTGGCTCTGCGACGGGCGATGTTGACCTTTGTGGTTACGGGCGGTGGCTTTGCGGGGGTGGAGCTAATCGGGGGGCTGAACGACTTTGCACGTGGCATTGCACCCTTCTATCCCAATGTACCACCCGATGAGGTACGCATGGTGCTGGTACATTCACGTGACCGTATCCTGCCCGAACTTAGCGAAGGGTTGGGGCTTTACGCACAGGAAAAGCTGGCGCAGCGTGGGGTTGAATTCAAACTCAAACTGCGTGTATCGGGGGCCAGACCGGGCGTTGTGTTGTTAGGGGACGAAGAACTCAATACCCATACCTTGGTGTGGACCGCGGGCAACAAACCCAGCCCTATGCTCGAAACTTTGGGATTGGACCTCAATCGCGGGCGTATTGAGGTCAACGCTGAATTAGTGGTTTCAGATGCTCATGGTCTCTGGGCAGCGGGGGACTGTGCGCTGATTCCCGATCTCAGCACAGGCGGGTTTGCGCCACCGACGGCGCAACACGCCACCCGTGAAGGCAAAGTATTGGGCTATAATGTCGCCGCTGCCATCAAGGGCAAACCATACAAAACGTTCAACTTTAAAACGCTGGGTAGCCTCGCGGCACTGGGGCATCAAATCGCGGTGGCCGAAGTCTTTGGCTATCGTTTCTCTGGCTTCTTTGCGTGGCTTATGTGGCGTGCCATCTACCTTTCCAAGTTGCCCACGCTCGACAAACAGGTCCGTGTCTTTTTGGATTGGGTGCTGGATATTTTCTTCCCCGCCGATATTGTGCAGACCATCACCTTTAGCCGTCCCGATGCGGCAGAACGGATGCGGGAGCGCAAAAGCATGTTGGGCAGTGTAGAGAGCAGCGTAGAGAGCAGTGTAGAAGGCAGTGTAGCGGGAAGCGTAGAGGGGCAAGCATGAAACAAACACAACATAAAATCATTGCAGGGCTGGTCGCTGGGTTGATTGGTGGCCTCACATCGGGCTGGTTGGCCCCAGCTGAAACGGCACTCTTTGGATTCATAGCGCATCTCGCCATCAGCACCATATTGGGACTCCTGTTTGGTCTTGCCATCGACGCCAATATACGCACACCGGGGGCAGGGCTGATCTGGGGACAGGCGTATGGACTATTCCTGTGGATTGTGGTTTCGTTGACGCTCTTGCCATTGGCCGCAGGGCAGGGTGTTCAGTGGGCATTGACCAGCGTCACTGAGATTGAGTCAACCGTTCCCTTATTCTTGGGCCAGATTGTGGGCTATGGCGCGGTTATGGGGTTGAGTTACTATATCATTCGTCTGCTGTTGATTCGTTGGATGCCAGCCACGAACGGATTAATAACCGTATCAACAACCGAATCAACGACCAAATCGCCATCCACGCTCCTGTACTTAGATCGTAGACCGACGGGGCAGGCGATTGTTGCCCCACCCATCCAAGCCATCATTGTCGGTGGGCTTGGTGGGTTGATTGGTAGTTGGGTCTTTGTGTGGGGCATCGAAACGGGGCGATTTTATCCGCTTGTCGCAGGGTTAATCGGTGTCGAATCATTCATGGTAGGGCAAATTCTGCATTATGTGATTGGCATCGTGATTGGCATGACCTTTGGATTGCTCTTTCTGCATGAGACGCAAGGCACTGGTTCCAGTATCGTCTGGGGCATGAGCTATGGGTTGCTGTGGTGGGTCATCGGTCCATTGACCTTAGCACCGTTGATTCGCTTTGTACGCCCAGACTGGTCACTCATGGCCGTGCAAGCCAGCTTTGCCTCGATTGTGTCACATCTGCTCTACGGTGCGATGACCGGATGGTTCTTTGCACTGGTCAACAAACTGTGGCACACGCTCTTTGTGGACTCGGACCCACTCAATCGCGCCCATGAAGGCGTGGGCGCAAGTGGTCTGCGCAATGCGTGGCAGGGACAAATCGCTGGCATTATCGGCGGGCTGCTCTTCACAATGGCAACCATGAGTACAGGTACGCTGGCGGCCATTGCCCAGTTGACAGGTTCCAGTTCGGTCGTTATCGGCTTTCTCGTGCATATGGTCATCAGCATCATCATTGGCATCAGCTATGGCCTCTTCTTCCAGCGCGAGGTAGACAGCTATGGCTCTGGGCTGGCATGGGGTTTGCTCTATGGGCTGTTGTGGTGGTTTGTCGGGTCATTAACGCTCTTTCCCATCTTGGTTGGTAGCCCCGTCGATTGGTCACTGCAACGCGCCACCGCCCTCTACCCATCGCTCATCGGGCATCTTATTTACGGCGGCAGTTTGGGGCTATTCTTCCACTATCTGGCGCAGCGCACCACACGCTACACCCAATACACCCGTCATCACCCGCACCTGCATACACGCGGCCACCTTGATCCACAGGCAGGCGTGGCCCACCGTCATGTCGATATCAACACCGCCACCCCCGCACTCTGGGCGGTGACACTAGCCTTGGGCGTGATGCTGCCGTTGTTGTTGGGATAGATGAGTTTCTCAGTCCTCAATTTCTTTGGCATAGGCTAACTTCCAGCCAGTGTAGACAAGGGCGACCTTTTTAAACGTCACTTTGCCCGCATACTTCTGCAAGCGCGGGTCATTGGCATAGCGACGCAATTGACGTTTGGCATCGGCGATTTTTTCGTTCAATGCCTCTTTGCCCTTTTTCCCTGTATATTGTTTCTCGGACATGTATTTCAACTCAATCAGATAGCCATAGTTCATGTCTGGGAAGCGCTCCACAAATGGCTCCAAGTAGAGGTCGACAAACCCGCCACCGCTCTCATACTCAGACCAAGTAAAGAAGTGGTGGGTGATGTTGAGATAAGCAATGAGAAAGCCTTGGAACACCTTCTCACCGTTTAGATGGTCACGAACAGAAGCTTGTTCTTGGATTTCGTGGTTGATGTAGTCAAAGAAAGGTCGCCACTCACCATGATAGGCCATATTGCGTAGGTAGCCTAACAGCCTTGTTGTATTCAATTTAAACGTATTGACATCTGCCAACCCTGAACGGAAATAGCCATACATTAAATCCTTAATACTACGGTTGGGAATTTTCAGCAACGGGTCACCATCAACCGTATCTGTGAAGGTCAGTAACCCCTGATAGCAGAGCAATGAGATAAAATTCTCTTGCTCTAACAGTTCTTCAACAGGAAAACTTGGGTTGATGGGGGAAACAATTTCGCCTGTCGCAATAATGCGTTGCAAAACACTAAAATTACCGTTTAATTTCGATTTTTTCTCCTCATCATTTGGTTCTGTACTAGTTGCCCCCATGTCAATTTGTTCTGTGTCCACCGCCTCTGTGCTTTCGCTATCATCAATAGTGCTATCTTCTTGCTCCTCTTGCTCCTCTTGCTCCTCTTGCTCCTCTTGCTCCTCTTGCGCTAAAAATTGACGAATCTGTGTATCTACGGTCATCAAGTAGCGCAGCTTGCTATAATCCGTGCGAATATTGGTATCAATCAACTGATTGGGTATCTGGGTTTCGCCTTGGACAGCATGGAGAAAATAGAGAACCATGTCCGAGTTAAACATGGGCGTTTGCGCATCCTGCCCAAAGCGGTAGTTGTTATACCAACGTTTCATCAAGTCTAATGTAGTGTCCATAGGTAGACGAAGCGCATCATGCCCATGATAGTAATCGAGCAGGGTCTGTACCTCGGCCTCTGTAAAGCCCACCATTTCGTTAAAGTGTTTATTGAGGCTGATATTGGTGCCAATGTTAAACCCGCTGGTGACATCATCCATTGTGACGGGTGAAACCCCTGTGATAAACAGACGTGTTAATCCTGAAACTTGCCCACCCGTCGTCCCCTTGAGTAAATTGAAAAAATGGCGATAGAATCCCGAACTATGGGTCATCTCATGGTAGGACTGAACACCTTGGCTGGTCAGAATCGTATTGGTGAAGTTGTCATACTCATCAATCAAGAGATAGGTGTCTAGTTGTTTCGTTTTGGTGATATAAAAGATGCGCACCATCTTCGACACAAAGTCATCAGCCGACTCTATACGGTCCAACTCTTTCTGGGTAAAAAAGCGTTCATAGCGAATCAAAAAGTCGATCAATTCGTCATTCACCATATTTTCAAACGAGGTACGCACATCCTCTATCTGCGGTTTCACCATTGAAAAGTTGAGCACCATCGTCAAATAGCTATTGCGTTTTGGCGTCGGGTGTTGCCCAATATAGGTGTCACCAAACAACGCATCAAAGCGGTCGGTCATGTTGATGTCATAATAGTGTTGCAACATCGACAGAAAAAGTGACTTGCCTGTGCGACGAGGACGCAAGAAAAAGAGATAGAGTGGATACCGCTCTAACAACAAAATATAGGGCGTTTTATCCACATAGTAGCCATTTTCGGTGCGTAGTCGCCCATAATCAGAAAGACCATAGGGAATGCGTTTGACATGCTCATCGGGCAGACTTTGTAATGTGTCGGCTAATGTGGGTGGCAAGGTGTAGTTTGTTGATTGACTCATCGCTTCATTCCTTTGAGACATAAAAAGACAGGTCCTCTATTCAAGATGGGTAAGGCGATTTCCCGAAATGAATATACCAACTGCTCATAGGGGCTTGATATATCAAGCCCCTACAAATACGCTGTTCATCTGGTATAAGTAAACCCAATTAAGTTTTTAGAAATAAGCGGAGTTAGGCACTCTCTAGTGCCGGAGATCGCATTAGAGAATGCTCACTCCACTATTTCTAATTTCTTTTTTGGGTTTACTTATTCTGTTACCGAAATCGCCTAAGAGACCCTTCATCTGTCTCTTCATTATACCACAAGATGACCGACCCACCGACTCACCGAATACTGACCTACCCATCCACTGGCTGCTCTACATGCGCCAGCCAAAACGCCTCATCACGATACTGTTCATAGGTGGCCTGATAGCCAAATAGACGACCGACAGGGGCAAGCATTCGCGCCAATGGTAGCGTAATCGCAGGTGGCGGTGAGGTAAACACGGTGTCGTCGGCAAACTCCGCACCGATGACCATTGCGTGGAGCAATTGTGGTTGTCCCTGCGCCGACAGCTTGCCCTCGTGCGCCATGCCAAAGAGCGTACTGATGACCTCGGCTGTACGCGAGGCTGGACGGGTTTCGCCGATTAACGCCCCAAACTCGTCGCTGACACAGCGGAATGTATGTGCAACACCCTGCTTGACAACCAGCGTATCGCCAGGCCGCGCCACCTGCTCGACGCTATCGACCGTGAAGACAAACTCACCCGCCAAAATGTCAAAATGCTCATCATAGGTGGGGTGAATGTGTTCTGGTGGCCCCGCATTGCCTGGACGAAAGATGACCACCCCACTTGCAAACTCGCCACCTGTCTCTTCTGCCGCGACCAAGCCAAAAATCCACTCTCCTGTCTGCGGCTGCGAGATGATTGGTGAGTTGCGTTGCTGCATGAGTTCGGCCAAGCGGCTGTCTGGCGCATAATCAAAGCCTGTGCCGTCAATGGGGTAGCCGTTGGTGTCAAGTCTGCGCCCTGTTGCTTGTAACTTCATGAATACTCCTCAAAATCGAGATGTCCGCGTGATGTAGGCGAGGAATCGGATGCGGTCGATATGCCGGTGGAGCTAACGAAGACTCAGAAAGAGGAG
>JBCCFC010000754.1:0-6761 GCA_039029935.1 Chloroflexota bacterium | reverse complement strand
CTATTGCAGGTTGTACACGAGTCCACCGGCGTTAGAGAACGCCTACTCCGCGGGTAATTATTTCTGTGGATTAGCCTAACTAAAATCATGCCTATTACTTTGTAGACTAAATAATTGCGGGTTTTGGTCATTCCTGCGAAGGCAGGAATCCATGCTCGACTGGACTGGATTCCTGACTTCTCAGGAATGACAATACTCAAAAACTTAGTTGACAAGGTACTAGTCTGGTAATTACATTTTATGCTTGAAATTCTACAAATCGATGCCACCACAACAGTTGAAGCCATCCGCCAAACCTTAGCCCAAGTAAAAGTCAAAAAGGTTGTTTTTGTGCTGCCCGATCAATGGACGGAGCTAGACAACATTGCACGGATGCGTCTGCTGATGCGTCAAGCCCAAACACAGGGTGTCGAGGTTGCATTGGTGACAAATCGCCAAGCGACGCGCCAATCCGCCAAGCAATTGGGTATCCCTGTCTTCCTGCATCCGCAACAAGCCGCCAATGGGCGTTGGCAGATGAATCCTGTACTGCCGCGTGTCAATCTATTCAATCCGCAAGCAGATTTGCCCGACCCACCACCTTGGCGCAAGAAAAACATTGCCAAGCAACAAGCTCGCCCATTGCGTTATAAAGCCCGTCAACGTCGTATCCAAGCCGAAGAACGATATCGACGCCCAACACCGCTGTGGCTACGTATTATCGGCTACCTCTTCATGGGGTCGCTGATTGTCGCCTTTTTGGGTGCATTTAGCCTCTATGTCCTCCCTGCTGCCACTGTCACACTGACACCGGGGCGTGAATTGCTTGTCGTGGAAGTACCGCTGACGGCTGACCCCAATCTGGATGTCTCCGACTTAGAGACAGGAGAGCTGACGGCACGGGTGGTTGAGTCCAACATTGAGGAGCAGGGAACAGTCGCCACGAGTGGTTTTGAGCAAAAGGCTGTCAATAACGCACGGGGCAATGTCATCTTTAGCAACTTAGGCCGTACACAGGTGCGTATTCCAGTTGGTACTGTTGTTAACACAACAACGGGTACACCTGTCAGCTTTCGCACCACCCAAGCAGCCACCGTTGAAGGTGGCGTGAATCAACGCGTAACCGTACCCGTTGAAGCGGAGGAACCAGGCATTCAGGGCAATGTGCGCGTCAACACCATCAACACGGTCAACGGTGCATTGCGCTTTCGTGTGCGTGTCAGCAACCAAGCCGGGACCTTTGGTGGTGGCTCCGAACTTGTCTCCACCGTGACCCAAGCCGACAAGGATGTGCTGTTGACGCAGTTGAGAGACCGCGTTGACGCCTCTGCCTACACAACATTACAGGGCGAACTAGACCCTGACGAATGGCTCCCCGAAGATTCTGTGCAGACCTTTGTCATTGCACAAGCCTTTGACCAATTCAACGATGACGAGGCCAGCGAGTTATCCCTCAGCCTACGGTCGTTGGCGCAAGGTGTGGCGGTAGACAACGACTTGGCGCGTGAAGCTATGCAACTTGCCTTGGAGAATGCCGTGCCAGAGCGCGGACGGGTAGTCGCAGAATCTATTGCCTTCAAACGTTATCCACAGATAACGGTTGTCGGGCGTAGTGTGCAGTTCACAATGGTGGTCGAGGCTGAGTATATTATCCCCATCGACGACGATGAAATCCGAGAAGCCATTGCCAACATGACACCCGAAGAGGCAAGCACAGTGTTGATGGCGCGTTGGAATTTGGCTCGCCCCCCCGATATTTACCGTGACCCAGAGTGGTTGAGTACGCTACCGCCGTTTGCCAACCGCATTCAGTTGCGGATTGAATATGAAGGGAGTACACAATAGTATGAGTACTGTAAATGGAAATGGTACGCCTTTGGTCAGACCATCGGATGGGCTAATTCAAGAGTTAATGGAAACCGCTGAAACCCAAAGTGGGCGTGCGTATCGCCGGATTATGAAGCAGACGGATTGGTATTTGGCAAATGCGGACCAGCTTGATAAAGCGATTAGCGCGTCTCTAGCATTTGTTGATTTACAGCAGGCAGAGCATTTATCAAAAATTGGTCTTGAACGATTTCCCAAAAATAACGTTTTTATTCGTATTCAACCATTATTTAGCCCCGCACCAGCACGTGTTGTTAAACGTCGGTGGGAGCCAAACACACCCGGTGCATTGCAAGCATCGGCAAAATGGATTCGAGAGCACAATGATGAATATGAAATTGGACATTGGTTGGCCGTCAAAGATGGTGAATTAATTGCCGATGCACCTACACTCAAAGAATTTGACGAACTCATTGAATCTCTGGGCGGCGAAGAAATATTGGCGCGTAACACAATCGTACATAAGGTGATCTCATAATGACTGATTTCCCGTTAGGGCTAGATATCTTTGCCCAAGGAGCAACCGAATATTTTGATCAATACAAGGATGAAATAACGGCAAGGATCGTTGTTCATATCTATCTAGCCGACCAATCCAAGCCAATTCCCACTATTGTAGATACGGGTGCGCCTTGGTGTATTTTAGACCCTCTGCTGTTCAAACAAGTTGAATGGTCTGCGGAACCGCTGCATAAACTTCAAGCACCGCTCAATATTCGCGGCCTAAATTATCAAGGATGGTTGTATCGAATGCCTATTCGATTTGAAGCACTCATTGGTGAGGCGCAGGAAGTTCCGGCAACCGTTTTTGTCCCCGACTTATTACCTGACGACGAGTGGCGTTTCCCCAACTTTATTGGGCTGGATGGATTTCTCAATCGAATCCGCTTTGCAGTAGACCCAGCAAGCAATCTATTCTATTTTGGCGAATTGGGCTAAACATACACAAGGATGTAGATGTAAATCATGGATACAAACAAAGTAGCAATCATCACCGCTGGCGGCAGTGGGATGGGTGCAGATGCAGCACGAAGACTGGCCGAAGACAGATTTAACATTGCAATTTTGTCCTCGTCGGGCAAAGGCGAGGCACTGGCAAAGGAGCTAGGTGGCGTTGGCGTCACAGGCTCCAATCAGTCGAACGATGATCTTCAACGATTGGTGGATGAGACTTTTGAGCGCTGGGGGCGTGTTGATGTGTTGGTGAACAGTGGGGGACATGGGCCGCGAGGACCGCTATTGGAGCTAACCGATGAGGACTGGCATCGAGGGTTAGATGTCTACTTGATGAACGTTATCCGTCCGACACGGTTGGTCACACCCATCATGCAACAGCAACAGTCAGGCAGCATCATCAACATTTCTACTTTTGCCGTGTTTGAGCCAGACCCCGTGTTTCCAACATCGGGCGTGTTCCGAGCGGGGTTAGCATCGTATACAAAACTGTTTGCAGATCGATATGCAGCAGAAAATATCCGTATGAATAATGTTCTGCCCGGTTTTATCGACAGCCTGCCTGAGAAAGAAGAATTCCGAGCGCGTATCCCGATGCAACGTTATGGTAAGACCGATGAAATTTCTGCGACAGTTTCCTTTCTTGCATCAGAGGGAGCAGGGTACATCACCGGGCAGAATATCCGTGTCGATGGCGGCATTACGCGCTCTGTATAATTAAGGAATAGCACCATTAAGTTATTAGCATTAGATGTGGGCCTAGCACGAATTGGCGTCGCCACCTGTGACCCGCTGGAGTTGGCGGCGCGCCCCGTTACTGTCATTCATCGCAAATCGAGACGCGAAGATTTTGACCGACTGGCAAATTGGGTGCGTGTGGAAAGTGCCGAAGCCGTCGTTTGTGGTCTGCCCTTAAACATGGATGGCAGTGAGGGGGAACGCGCCAAGAGTACACGCAAGTGGGCCATGAAATTGGCTCATGCATTGCGCGCCATTCTCGGCTATCCTGTCCCCATCTTGTTCTGGGATGAACGACTGAGTACCTTTGCCGCACAAGAGATTATTCGTGGCGGCAAGATTAAAGAGAAGATTGGCGAAGATGCAGCGGCAGCGGCAGTGATTTTGCAGAGTTATTTGGACAAAAAGCGTGTGGGTGAGTTGCATGACCTTGATCGCATTGACCTGCCTCCAAAAGAACCACCTGCAACAGGATCACCTGCAAAAGAATCGTCAATGGAAGTAGCGACAGGATCAACCTAAATACCTTTATGAAACAAAACCGTGATATTTTAGACTATCGAAAAAGCCGAATTTCTGCTGCCCGTACACAACAATCGGCATCACGTCGTTTTTTCCGCCCCGGCCCTATTTTTGTGAACTTGATTCGGGTTGGATTTTTGCTCATGGTTGTGGGTGTATTGGCAGGTGTCTGGGTGGTCAGCAATGCACATTTGGCCGAGCAATTGCTGGGTGCGCCACAGGAGACACAGGGGCTGATTGACCCGACTGCTGGACAAGGTGCGTTGACCCCAGACAACATCGAAAAGCAGATTCTTGCCTATAGCCTACGCCTGCGAGAAAATGAGTTGGATATTCCTGCTGGAACCGATCCACGCCCACAACCTTTTGTCATCAACCCTGGTGAACCAGCGCGCTTTGTGGCGGCACGATTAGAGGCAGAAGGGTTTATTAACGATTCGGACTTGTTTAATCTGTATCTGCGTGTCAGTGGATTGGAACGACGGATTGAAGCGGGCAACTTTATGTTGGCAGACACGATGACGATGCCTGAAATTGCCGAGTCTCTGCAAAACGCGCTCTTCGAAGAAGCACTCATCACTATCCCCGAAGGATTCCGTGCTGAGGAGATCGCAGAACGATTGGCCGAAGGTAATATTATCGAGCCAGACCGCTTTTTAACCGCCGTGCGTCAACCACGGACACTTGCTATTTTTGATAACTATGACTTTCTACAGAACTTCCCCAACGATGCATCACTGGAAGGATTTCTCTTTCCCGACACCTATCGCTTCCCTGTTTTTGCCAGTACACCGGAACTCGTCGTTGCCGCTTTTCTCAACAATTTTGAAAACAAAATGGGCAATGACGGCCTCATTGGTGGGCGTAGTGGCCTGAGTGGTCGCGACCTTGTGAATCTCGCCAGTATTGTCGAGCGCGAGGCTGTGCAGGCCGATGAACGCCCACTGATTGCCAGTGTCTATCTCAACCGACTTACGGGCCGTTGCATCACCGATGTTGGTGGTACATATTTACAGGCAGACCCAACCGTACAATATGCGCGTGGTGTGGTCGGCAACTGGTGGTGGAAGCCCCAGAGTGTCGAAGAATATCAGAATGTCATCAGTCCCTACAATACGTATCTCAACGAGGGCTTGCCACCCAATCCTATTGCGAATCCCGGACTGAGCGCGCTTGAAGCAACACGGAATCCCGCCGCAACAGGCTACTGCTTCTTCTTGGGCACAGGGGAGGATGGCCGTCATGTCTTTTCACAAACCTATGCTGAACATCAAGGATATATACAGATTTATGGTTATGCTCCGTAGTGAACAAAAGAATAGGTCAGTGGTCGGTAGGTCAGTGGTCGGTAGGTCGGTGGTCGGTAGGTCGGTGGTCGGTAGGTCGGTGGTCGGTAAGTCCGTCGTTTTCTTGCTGAGCTTGGTGCTGGTTTTGACAGCCTGTACGAATGACGTGAGTGATATAGCCGAGCAACTGCCAGCGATTTCGGACACAACCGACTATGCATCCACAAGACCCATCGTCAAGATTGGGCTGATTGCCCCGTTTGAAGGACTTTATCGGCAGACAGGGTATAGCGCATTGGATGCGGTGCGCATGTCAATTGCGGAGTATCCAGCCGATTTGTTGGCGGAAAGCGAAATTGATTTGATGCCACTGGCAATGGATGACTCAAATGTCCCCACACACACACAACGCACTGCGCAAAAAATGCTCAAGGACAAGACTGTCCATGCGATTGTCGGGCCGTTTACACCAGAGACAGCGTTTGCAGCGGCGTCTGAACTATCAACGATGAATCTCACTCAATCAATCTGGTGGGGCAACCCGTTGAGTGCTGTCGAGGGGCAATTGGTTCAACCAACGCCTGATGCTTTTGATACCACATGGGCATTGCCTTTAATTCGTGCCTACGCTGATTTTGTCCAAACAAACTATAACAGTCAACGTCTTGTCTTGCTCGGCTCATCCGCAGGTTGGCCTGACCTGTCAAGCGAAGAATGGCAAGCGGAAATAGGTCACTCAATCGTATTGGCGACAAAAGAGAATTCGCAATGGGATTTGGTGGAGCTTATGGCCGATGATGCGGTGTTTTGGATGGGTTCCGCGACAGATGGTGCAGATATGTTCTTCTTGGTGCAAGAACAGAGGGTACAGCTAAACGCAAAAATCCCTTTTGGCATGGGGCCACAAGGTGGTGACATTGTTTTTACCAACCATGCAGGGGCAGGCATATCCTCTGTTTACTGGGTGACTTGGCTTAACGATGGGTTTGCTGGTTGGCATGAAGCGCACAGTCATCTGCAAATGCCTCAACAAAACTATCTTGTCTATCTCACAACAACGGCCATTATTGATCAGTTGCTTGGATTATCGACCCATACGCAAATAGGAGCCTGGAAACCATTTATATTTGAATTAAAACCAGATGGACAAAGTGTTATGATTGAATGAGTAGAAAAACTAAAGTGGATCGGACAGGACTCGAACCTGTAACCAAGGAGTTATGAGCTCCCTGCTCTGCCATTGAGCTACCGATCCAAGTATTGTTCCAAGCATCGTGAAGCTTTGTTATCTTGAAGATATGTGAAAAGAGCGGGTAATGAGAATCGAACTCATCTGACTGGCTTGGAAGGCCAGGGCATTACCACTATGCTATACCCGCATAAAAACTACCCTTT
>JBCCFC010000753.1:0-6768 GCA_039029935.1 Chloroflexota bacterium | reverse complement strand
TCACCGCCCGTATGCACGTGGGATGAGAAATGGCTGTTGGGGGCATAGCGTACAATCGTCGTTGCCCGCGCCACTTCGTCACCGATGCGGTCTAGCATCCGCCGATCCACGCCCGCCATGGGCGAAGGAATCCACTCAATCTCGTCACTATGAGGCAATACTCGTTTTGAAAAATCGCCATTCAGTTCCATAAACTTTCATTTCTACTATTTGATCCAACCCATATTGAGGGGATGCGCCTTCCGTTGTTCGCTCTCTTCGCCCGTGTGCTTGCCCAAATGCCAGCCGACATCAGCTAGATTTTCTGTTGCCCAATCGACTGATTCTTGATCTGTCACGGTTGCGATGGTGTCATTCCAGCGATTGAGCCACGCCGCCGCACTATTCACGGCTAAAATCTCAAGTCTCCGAATAATATTGACGCAATCTTTCAAAATGCGCTGGTGTGGATGCATTGGGCAATTGCGAGGCAGCACGGACTAGATCAAGGGCCTCCCGCTCTGCGTCTGAAAACAGGTCTGAGGTTTCATACGCCCAGATAGCGCGGATGCGCGCTGTCTGAACACCCATTGCATTGAGATGAAAGGCTCCGTGTGATTGGCAATGCTGGCAACCGCTGGCGAAGCTCGCCATCGTAAATAGCTCCTGTTTAAATTGTTCGTCAAGCTCTTTTTCGCTCCACACAAGTTGCACCAGTTGGTTAAAGGCTTGGCGTAGTTCGGGCCAATGACCCATTTCTAAGTTTTGACGGTTGTTGTATGTCGTCATAAACTTGTGACCTCCTGCTACTCCTAGCTATCTAAGGTACGGGCCTCAGAGCTTTCCTTCCCTGTTCTAACCAGCGCGCACACGCCAAGCTCAAGACCTGAGATTTGGTTTTCTCATACATGGCTAGTTCATCGTCTGACAATACACCCCGCCAACGACCGTTTGTCCCTTTGTTATAGAAGGTGTTCCCGCCCCCTTTTAAAAAGGCATGGGAACCAGCCGCGAGCTTTCTTTGTCGCATGGCAGATAAGCTGCTGTACTCGACAATCGCAGACAGAGCCTCATCCGAAATCTCAATACCAAGAAGTTCAGCGATTCGCTTTATCTCCCCCACTGTGTCGGTCAACAAATCATCATAGTGGAACATCTCAACGTTGTCCAAATGGCGATAATGCCACCAAGTTTGGGCATGATGCATGTTTCCCCAAAACGGATAGCCTTCTTGTTCCCAGTCAAACCAACCTTGGTTGATCCAGCCTTCCCAAAAGCTGTGAATATCTTCGGGGCAGCGTGGGCATGGCCCACTGAGCAAAGCAGAAACTTCATCAAGCTTTTGATAGAAATCGTCTTCATAGTTACTGAAATGGTTCCATAACGACATAAAAACATCGCGCGCATCCCGCCCGATCACCACATATTTGACTTGAGGGTAATACGGCAACCCATCCAACGGCACATGCGATTTGAGAAAACGACGATGTTTTTGCGCCTCTAGCTGCTCATGCATAACGCCAACGTCACGGCTAAATGTTGCCTCAACCCAAAAACTGGATCCGTTGTCAGGAAGCGGTATTTGTTTGGGCTGACCAGCATCACGGCTGTCTATATCATGAGCGATCAGCTCTCGTACGATAGTCTGAACCCAAGTGGTGCCAGACTTAATCGACGTTGAAATAACAATGTCATCCTCACGGGGCGCATAACCATCCCAACGGGTGCTATCCATATGGTGATTTCTATAGACGTGTGTCACTTGCGGCTGTTCTGATATCATGATTTGTTATTCCTGGAAGTTGCGCTCCCCATTTTACCCAATCTGTCATAGCATCGACTAAATCAAAATCGGCGTCGTCGGCGTATCAATCTTAGCACCAATCCTCAATCCACCCACTTCTTCGCGGTTGTGCCGTTCCAAGCGCGGATTGCTAAATTCATAGCGCGCCCCATCACCAAAGTAAATCACGGTCATGGCCTCGCGCATTTCATCGGTTTGGTTGGCAAAAGCGCGGTGATAGGTCAAGCCGCTGTGAAAGGTGGCGTCACCAGCACGAAGCGGCAGGGGAACCCACTCCGATTCACGTACCTTTTTGGACCGTCGTTCCATTTCATCTGTGCCATTAAAGATATCCACAAACTCTTTCTCACCCAGTTGATGCGAATTGGGCACAAAGGCCATACAGCCACGCTCCATCGGCACATCACAGAGAGCCATCCACAACGTTGTGGTCAGCCCACCCGGTTCCAACGGCCAAAACGCCGCGTCCTGATGGTGGTTGGTGAGCCGTGCATGGGGCTGTTTGTAAAGAGCTTGGTCATGCCAAAGCCGTACATGGTCCACACGCATGAGGTCACGTGCCACTCCTGCAAAGCGTTTGGAAAAGGAGAAGGGCTTAATGGCGGGGAATTGAAAACAGAGACGCATCGCCTGTAGAAAGCTCTGCTGATAGGCGGGTTTCTCTGCGAGTGTGCGGTGATCATCGCGGTAGGAATAACCGACCGCCGCACCGATGATCGCACGAAAATAGTTGAGTGCCTCGCCTGTGAGTAGCCCTTCAATTTTGGCAAAACCGTTGATTCGATAATAGTCAAGCGTTTCTGCTGACAGGATATAGGGTTCATCCAAAAATGCAGCGACCTCATCAGGTGGTGTCTCTTGGGTTAGGTCAATGTTGTCATAGATAATGGCTGTTGACATGTTGGTTGTTTCCTCCATAAAATTAAGATATTGCAATCATTTGACGACTTGTAAAGCTCTACGTTCTTCCGTATTGACCGTCTGTATCAATACCCGATAGGCAATGATGCTCGCTAGCGTATGCGCAATCGTCCCAGCAGCGAAGATGCCTGCTACACCCATCATGTATGAGCCAGCATAGGCCAGTGGAATGTAAAAAACAAACATTTGCATCAACGTCAACACCATTGAGTAGACTGGCTTGTTGAGGACATTGAGCGTAAAACCTGCTAATCGCAGCACACCTTGGGGGCCGTAGCCCAGGGGGATAATCCAGAGGTAGAGATACACATAGTCGATGACTTCGGGGTTGTCGCTAAAGATGGACGCAATCCATCGACCGGGTGGAGCGAGAACCAATAGCATGACGACACCCCATACCATCGCAAATTGCAAACTCAGCCGGATGGCACGGCGTACACGGTCATAGTTTCCCGCACCCCAGTTTTGTCCCACAAAGGGGCTGAGAATATTTGCCAAGCTCCAGATCACAATGATTGCTAATGAGTCAATGCGTGACGCCACACCAAAGGCCCCCACCGCAGCGACGCCATGTGTCGCCACCAAACGCGTCAGCAGCCCCAAGCTCAGGGGTGTGATCATGTTGGTGGTGGCGGCGGGGATGCCAATTGCCAAGATATCGCGCCATGAGATGAGCAATGCTCGTAGTCCGGGCCATTCAAAGGTGATCATGTCATCGCGAAAATAGAGAATGTAGAGTGCATAGATCATTGTGAAGACGCGCGATAGTGCTGTGGCTAAGGCTGCCCCAACCAATTCTAAACGTGGGAAGGGACCCCAGCCAAAGATAAGCAAGGGGTCGAGGATGATATTGATGACCACTGCCACAAGCATGATGATACTGGGTGTTTTGGCGTCTCCGGTTGCACGAATCGCGAGGTTGCCAATTTGCGGAATCAAGACCACCACGACCATGATATACCAGATGAACATATAGTCATCAATCAGTGCCAACACATCGGATGGTGCGCCCAGCGCGGTGAAAAGTGGTTCTACGGTGAGAACTCCTACGCTGGCGATGAGGATGACGATGAGCAATGCCAGCAGAATCAAATCACTGGTGATGCGTCGCACCCTGGCCTGATCGCCCTCACCAATGGCATGAGCAATCAACGCCGATCCACCCAATCCGATGCCGCTAGAGATGCTCAACACCACAATCACCACTGGGTAGGTAAAGCTGATAGCGGCTAATTGCTGCGTTCCCAGTTGACCCACAAAAAAGGTATCGACAAGATTGAAGGCGACCATGCCTAATAACCCAAAAGTAGTGGGGATGGTGAGGTTGGTCAGCGTTTGACCGACAGGAGCCGTGAGCATTATCGTGCGTCGTGCATCTGGCTGTTTATTTGGTTGGGCGGCAGATGGCCGTTTTGGGTCCGTATTGGACATGGTTCTCCTACTTACTTAGTGATAAGTCTACTGGTGGACAAAAACCAGTATCACAGGTTGGCTACCTGCGTCACAGATAACCAATCTGTGATACTACTTTATCCTTCCTCTACAACGAGAGAGTATCAGTACAAAAAAGTATCGCAGGTTTTTTTTTTGTGTGGCCCCAACATGACACAAATTGTGACAATGCAGCAAAGAACAATCTGCCTTTCTGGTCACATCGTCTTCTTGCTTGCAATCAAGATTACATGGCAATCATGGACTCTTGTTGCAATGCAGTAGATCTTCGGAAACTGTTACGTGTGTACATGAGCAAAGGTTTTCGAGCAGATCCACATGCACTGCAGAAACTACATGTACAATCATGTAGATCTACTAGCAAGAGTCCATAACTCTTGCTACTAGAAAGAAGCAAAAAGCACAGTGAAAGCGATGAAACAGCAGAGCCGCGAGGCCGCTCGAGCTCAGGCCAGGGAGCAGGGGTCCGTGACCCTTCGAACTGTTGGCTATTCCCACTTTGTGAGCTTTGCACCAGGATGCGCATTGTGTCTTTATCGGCAATGCCAAGCTTCGCGTGCATGCAGGAACTCTCAAAATGTACATTGTAGTACCGGTACCGTAGCTGTGGTACAAGCCGGAGCATCTGCAGCGTGGTTTGCCTGACATAGTTGGAAAAATGTCAAAAGCAAACCTTCCTTTCTGTTCACCCTTTTTCCGTTCTGGCTCTCTCCTAATTGCCAAACTCCTATAACTTCTTCCCAGCCGTAAGTAAACCCTGCCTCCCCGCAGAGGGTACCGTGCTTCATTTACGAGAAAGGTTCTTCTCGCAGTTCCCTGGTGACAGCTTTGTTCCGCCGCTGAAAACATCTGTATGGCTTCGAGCCAAATCTTCGCGGCGGTGGCGTTCACAGCCTTCTTTGCGGCAGCGAGTCTTGCCCATGGAGCGTTCCTGCCAAATCATGGTGAGATTGCTTAGAAATGGGGAAATTTTCCCTTCCTGGAGACCAACTAGGTCGTGGAAATTTCGCGATGCATCGCGAAATTGAGGTTTAGAAAAATCCGAAGTTGAGGATTTCATCAGCTTCAAGTTGATGCACACTCACTCTTCCTTCTGAGCCCAGCACGTAATCAATACCGGAGTTTTTCTTCTTGCATGGCTGCATTCCTGGAAACTCCAAGTAACATTCCTATCACCTTGATATGTTTCTTCATCTTCACCAACACCATAGAGAAAAGCTTTGATCTTGCTTTGATATGACAACAAACCTACAGAAGGTAAATTCATAACCTCGATTTTCGTCTTTACTCTTCAGTAAGACTCACAGGAAATGAAAAATAAGAATGAAAGAGCAGATCGAGGTTATATAGAGCAGCATGTTGCTGATGCAAACAACGAGAGATACATGTAGAGAGATGCATGTAGAGAGATGCATTCGCGCTAACACACCGTAGCGATAAGATTGGCACTAAAACTAGTCATAATCCTCAGCAAGTTGCTTTCTAACACCTCAGCATACATCAGTGTCCATGGAGTGTGTGAAACCATGACCAAAATATAGCACCTATGGTAGCACCTATTGTCTGATGCACTAAATTATCACATCCCACAACTAACGCCAAGAACAGCAGTGACAACATATAAGCTCTGCTCTCCCCTTCCTGATTTTCTTTCTCAGTTTCATTTACCCTATGTCAGTTTGTTGTCAGTTGAAACTGTTCTTAGACTCATTAGGACACATGTAAACTGCTGAAATTGCCCCCAAAAATAGATTCTGGATGGAGCGGAGAAGCCTGGAACAATTCTGGTAGTTTACAGGTTGCACTATAGCCCCGAGGTCGCTGATCACAGTCGAGTCTGTTCTTGCCGGTGCGTACACCATATTCGGCTCATGTTGCCTGGGACTCAGTGAAAGATAATCAGTCTGTGCTACAAAGCATTGTTTCCACACAAGCATTCGCAGTTTCTCACAAGAACTATTGTGATAGCAGCAATTAATACTTAGCTAGGAACCACTCCAGTAGCCCGCCAGTGTACGCACCTGTCTTGACTATTTCTGATATTGCTCTCCCTTTGCCATTGGCGTTCTTTTCGAAAACTTTGCATTGATTTGTTCACCTTCTCTGCTCCTGCAGCGATGGGTTTCGACGCCTTCATGGCCCTGGCAAAAAAAGTGAAGGCTGTACAGGCAGCT
Source organism: Chloroflexota bacterium (assembly GCA_039029935.1). Taxonomy (GTDB): domain Bacteria; phylum Chloroflexota; class Anaerolineae; order Caldilineales; family Caldilineaceae. The sequence goes on along the minus strand of JBCCFC010000753.1, from coordinate 438 downwards.
TGTCGGAATAATGACAATGATGGAGTCGACTGTTTTCAAGGAATGAAGCCTGTGAGTGTAGAATATCACGTGGCACTAACAAATTGCTGCTACAGTGTACTGCCGGTTTAGCGTAATCACCAATATCAGTGTTGCCTCTTGTGCATAACTCACGGTGCCTCGTGTCTGTGGAATTTTTGTGCTGCCAAGTCCTGCTTAGTCCTGATGAAACCCTCTGGGGGGAATGTCAACGTCTTCATGTCCATTTGTTGTTTTTGCAATCGATATGCTGCTAAGAGACAGACTGCTGGCAACCACGTTACCAAGAGTACGTAATCTACAAGAGTGTGCAACTCCATGCAGCCACCACTGAGTTCGGCTTGCCAGTAGGCTAACACCAAAGTTCACGGTCATGCGGACGAGGGATGCGTGGAAAGGGCATGGAAATGGTCGTTGTCG
>JBCCFC010000752.1:0-6796 GCA_039029935.1 Chloroflexota bacterium | reverse complement strand
TGCAAGTGTGGGAGGGATGAAGCGCTGCACTCAATTAATGTTGCGTTACAGTTCTCGCCCTAGCACCTCAGCTAGTCAGCTAGTTTGCACGCTAGGGCGACCGCAAGGGTGCGCCCCTTCGAAAACGAGAACTGAACAACCCGGAAGTGTAACCCCATTGCCTATACTAATAGCAGCAGGTATTCAGGGTACAGATTAAATCGCACTCAACATGATTACGGGCATTGCTCACATCACATTTACGGTTCGAGTATAAGTTGGATAACATATGTCTTTGGAATGGCCGTCTCAGACAGAATTGCAACCCATACAATGGGTAGCGCAAGACTCAAAAACGTTGATTGATATTTTCCAGAATGGTTCGGAAAACGAGCGTCAAGCAGCGTTCACAACTATTTACAACCGATATTCACGCCCGATTTGGGACTTTATCTATTCGCGCACGGATGGGATTGATTCAGATGCCAAAGATATCTTTAGCCAAGTTTGGCTCGTGGCCTATGAAGACTTGTTCCATTTCCAATGGTGCACCAATGCCAAAAGTGCTGATCCATTACGGGCGTGGCTTTTCCAATGTGCCGCCAACCGTATCAAGCAATTCCATCGGGAAAAGTACAACACAGTCTCATTGGATGCGATTGAGTCCTTTATCTGGTCCAAACTGCGGGTGCCAGATGCAGAAATGCCAGATGCAGAAATGCCAGATATAGAAAGGACAGATACAGAAGAGATTGATGCTATAGATTCGCCAGTTGACGTGACCGAGAATGATGACGATTTGCTGCTGGCCGAGTTGTTTATGCCAGGGATCCAACATGCTGCCAATGAAACGCTCTATGCTGCGGCACGAAAACTAACGACAGAACAACGCATCATTCTGCGGCTTCGGCATGATAAGAACTTTTCCTTTGCCGAAATTGGTGAGTATCTGGGAAAAACACAGGGAGCGGTGAAGGTACAACATCATCGCACATTGAAAAAATTACGCGCATTTTTTGACAAACAGTCATCATAATCAAACATCATGTCAATACATATGACAGCACAGAATAGACTCACCGACGATATTCAATTGCAACCTAGCCCTGATATCGATCAGTTTCTAGCAGATTTTGGTGATGTTGTTACGCATCATGTCGTTACACATCATGTCCATGCACACAGTGCAACAACCATTGACAACACGCATAACGCAGATTATCACATTGATATGAGTGCCTTTGCCAGCTACATTCAGACGGCACGGAACTATCAAAATTTGTCAGTTGCACAGCTTGCACAGAAGATTGGACGAACAGAGGCATTTGTTGTCGGGCTAGAGAATGGTTTGGTCGTGTCCGCTGATGTCGATACACGACTGCTCTGTCGCTTGGCTACCGCACTGGATGAGGATATCGCCATCTTTGCGGCCTTACTTGAACGGCCTGTTGTGCCAGTCCTCAGCTCTCCTGAGTTTGTGCCCAGTTCAAAACCATCAGTACCAAGAGCTTGGCACTTTGCCAATTCACCCAAAGAGGCGTTATCTCGTCTGGCCTATTCTTATTTTAGCAAAAGTGGCCTTCAATATGCGATAATGAATGCAAGAAATTATGTCCTCCAAACCTGTCAGATTTTCCTTACAACCATTTCGCAGCACCCGTTTTGGGCATTATTTACCAATAAGCGGCCAGCAGCGTCTGCTGTTTTCCTATCGCTCCTAATTCTTGTAACAGTCTCTGTCAATATACCAATGACAAATCCTACAAACTTGCCAACGTCGATATCTGCGCCCCATCCTGGTGTGGAAGTCATCTATACGACGATTGATGATGCGCACCCTAGCCCAAATCAACAGCAGATTCTTGTGAACGAAAAGCAATGGGCTACAATCAGATTGATCCCTTTCGAGACAAACCCATCTCCAAAAATTGATTGTGGCAATGGTGGTCGGGTTGGTGGCCCATGTGAATCGGCCTCCCCCCATTTCTTTCGCTATTTATAGTCAAATTTGATTCAACAGAAATTCATGAATTGGCAATGTTGATGTATATCGTAGGTTATCGCGATGAGCGTGGCACTCTGGGGTGCATCAAGAATGTCACGCTCATCGCGATGACTTACGAATGTCAACCTTATGAATGTTCAAAGAAGTCAAATTTTTGACGATAAACTATAAATATTCAATTCTTTCTGTGGGACATATAATGGGACGTACGCGCAAGCGAACTGCCCAGCCGATACTTGAATCACATAGAAAGAACCATACGACAGTATGAAAGGATGAGATATGAGTCGGAAACTATTTTCGCTTGTGACACTACTTTTGGTGGTGTCGATGGTTATGGCAGCCTGTGCGCAGCCAGTGCCAATTTCACCAGCAGAGGTCGAAGATACGGCAACAGATACGGGTGCTGCATCTGAAGAAGCGGCTGCGGAGGATGCACCGTCAGAGATTACACCAGGTGGTGTTTGGACGATTGCAAGCTCGGCTGACGCGTCAATCCTGAACCCAATTTTGAGCTCAGATTCGGCCAGTAGTGCCATTCACCAATTTATCTTCCCCACGCTGTTGGGTACAGACCCATTCTCTGGTGCAACTGTGCCAACACAGATGGCTGAAAGTTGGACTGTCTCTGACGACAGCTTGACATGGACCTTTAATTTGCGCCAAGGTGTGATGTGGAGCGATGGCGATGCTGTAGACGCCAATGACTTCAAATTCACCTATGACGCGATTGCCAGTGATCTGGTTGAAACACCACGCAAGTCGAATGTTGCAGGCATTGAGAGCATCAATGTTGTTGATGATAATACACTCGAAGTTACTTTCAAGGAATTGAAGTGTGATGGCTTGCTCGATTTAGGTCTAGGTTGGTTGCCAAGCCACCTGTACGCTGATGATTTCAGCGATGTCATGGAAAGTGGCATGAATGAGAGCCCGTCTGTCAGTGCGGGTCAGTTCATCTTCTCTAGCTGGACACGCGATGACAATATCGTTATGTTGCGCAACGAAAGCTACTGGGAAGGTTCGCCACACATGGATGGAACCATTACCAAAGTTGTACCTGATCCAGGTGCGCGCTTGGCACAGCTACAGAGTGGTGAGATCAGCACAATGGGCTTGCAGCCAGAGCAGATCGAAATTGTTGAAAGCAACGACAGTTTGAACATTCACAATTTCTTTGATGACGGGTACAGCTACATCGGCTTGAACTTGGCAAATCCTGAAAATCCACAGGCTGGACAGGATGAAGAGGGCAACTACATTGAGCAGGAACCACATCCAATTCTGAGTGACCACGCTGTTCGTTTGGCGATGGCACACAGCTTGGACTATGAGTCTATCATTGAGAATGTCTACTTGGGTCAGGGCTATCAGATTGCCAGCAATGTACTGCCAGCCGTTGGTTGGGCGCATGATCCAAGCATTGAGCCATATGCCTATGATCCAGATGCTGCGGCGGCGATTCTGGACGAAGCGGGCTGGGAATTGAATGCGGATGGTATCCGTGAAAAAGATGGTCAAACATTGTCTCTGACGCTGATCACCAACGCTGGTAACACCACGCGTGAGGACTTGGGTGCATTGGTACAGGACCAACTCAACAGCTTGGGCTTTGACATCACCTTTGAAGCGATTGACTTTGGTACATTGGTCGGTCAATTGTTGGGCCAGACCTTTGATATGGTGATCATCGGCTGGACTGGCTTGGGTACAGACCCCAACGATGACTCTTTCTGGCACAGCAAGTTTGACACGCCAGAGAGCGGCTTCAACTTTGTTAGCTATCAGAATCCAGAAATCGACCGTCTGCTTGACGAAGGTATTGCCGTTCCAGGATGTGCGCCAGAAGATCGTGCACCCATCTATGCTGAAATCCAGCAGATCATCCACGACGACATCCCATACCTGTTCGTGACGGGTTCCGTTGGCAACACTGGTTACTCAGCCGGATGGGGCAACATCGATCCAGGCGAATGGAGCTTTAGCTGGAACATTCACACATGGTATGACGTTGCTTTGCAACCGTAGTGTGTTCGTTATGATGGTTCTGCCATCAGTTTGAAGACGGTAATCAGTAGGTCAGTAGGTCAGTAGGTCGGTAATCAGTAAGAAGGAACCGATCTACCGAATACTGACCTACCGAATACCGACCTACCGATTGTACGGAGTTTTGACAATATGGCTCGTTACATTATTCGCCGCCTTTTACAGGCCATTCCCACCTTAATCGGGATTAGCCTCATTAGTTTTGCTTTAGCCCATTCTGCCCCAGGTGATCCGATTACATTTATGACCTTTGATCCCAATGTGACAGAGGAGGCGCGAGACCAACAACGCCGCCAACTCGGTCTAGACCAACCCATTGCAATTCAATATATACGCTGGTTTACAGGCATTTCGCTACGTCCGGGTGATAATAGGGAAGAATTTACCAATTTAGGCATGACCTGTACCCATATCAATCTAATTAATTATACAATCTGTGACACGGGCGAAGGGGTGATTCGAGGGCAACTGGGTACCAGCATTCAGACAAAAGAACCTGTCTGGGATCGATTGGTGCAACGAATGCCTGCAACATTAGAACTCGGTGTTGCAAGCCTACTCCTCTCGCTGATACTCGGCATCCCATTGGGTGTTCTTAGCGCGATTTACCGAGGATCATTTTTAGATAACATTATACGCTTTTTTACTGTCATCGGACAATCCATCCCCAATTTTTGGCTGGGACTCATGTTGATTTTCTTATTTGGTGTTGTTTTGGGGATATTGCCAACAGGTGGACGACAGACAGTATCGTTGACCAATGAATTTGATCTGCTAGACCGCGCACGACATATGCTTCTGCCTGCATTTGTGCTATCATTTGGTGGTATTGCCCTCCTAAGTCGGCTGATGCGCGCCGAGGTACTCGAAGTGATTCACAACGACTATATCCGCACGGCCAAGGCCAAAGGGCTTTCTCCAAACCGTGTGTGGTATCTACATGCATTCCGTAACGCGTTGGTTCCCATGATGACGATTTTGGGACCCGCCATCTTTGGTGTTCTCGGTGGGGCCGTTGTCACGGAAACCATCTTTGCATGGCCGGGCATGGGACGATTGACATTGAACGCGGTCTTCCAATTGGACTATCCAATGGTGTTAGGTGCGGTGATGTTCTTTTCTGTCTTTGTCATTTTGGGCAACTTACTCTCAGATATTTTGTACGGCGTGGTTGACCCTCGTGTTAGTTTGTCGTAAAATAATATACGACAACGGATTTGGGGACGGGAACGGATTTCTTAGTTCAACAGATTTCATGCGTTGATTGATATAGGTTCGTAGGTCATCGCTATTAGCGTGACATTCTGGGCTACATCATGAATGTCACGCTAATAGCGATGACCTACAAATATGAACCTCATGAAATCTGAAAGAACCAATTTTTCTCAGACGTCGAAACTAAAATCCGTACCTTTCCCAAATCCGTTGTCGTATTTCAAAGGAATTTATAAAATACAGATGGCTGTACAAGAAGCTTCACTACCAAATAATCTTTCATCCGCATTCAAGCGGGAACCATTGGCCGAACGTCCTCCCCAAACCTATTGGGGGATGGTCACGCGCTCCATTCGGCAAGACAAACTTACATTGTTTGCCATGACAACTGTCCTGATTCTTGGTCTACTGGCGGTCTTTGCGCCTACAATCACGAATACTCTTGTCGGCGTCGGTCCAAACGATACCAATCCAGAAAACTCGTTTGCGCGCCCATATATTGGTCCATACATTCAGTGGCAACTGGGCATTGATGACCGTACGGCGCGCATCATGCTGGGCAAATCAGAGGGCGTGACCCATTGGCTTGGCACAGACCGGCTTGGACGTGACCAGTTGGCACGGCTCCTTTATGGGGGTCGGGTTAGCTTGGGGATTGCCCTTGTCGCAGCTCTGATTTCATTCCTGCTGGGCGGCGTTGTTGGCCTAATTTCAGGCTATTTTGGGGGCCTGATTGACGACATTACACTCTGGTTTATCAATACGGTCATCGCCGTGCCTACAATATATTTGCTGATTATCGTCTCCGCCATTTTTAAACCTAGTGCCTTTACATTAACCATGTTTCTTGGCTTTTTGGGCTGGTTTGGTACAGCGAGGTTTATGCGTGGGAACGTCTTCAAGGTGCGTGAGCTAGATTATGTACTATCCGCTCGCTCCATTGGCGCATCACACTGGCGCATCATGTTCCAGCACATCCTCCCCAACAGTCTGCCCGTCATCATCGTGATCACGACCATTGGCGTCGGTGGGTTGATTCTGACGGAATCAGTCCTGAGCTTCTTGGGGTTGGGTGTACAAGTACCAACCGCGACATGGGGCAACATGCTTAGTCGCACACGCCAATTCTTCTTCCTGCGCGATCCAGCCACGGGACAGTTCACCGCATTGCACCTGATGTGGCCCCCAGGGTTGCTGATTTCGCTAGCGGTTCTCTGCTTCTATCTCATTGGTGATGGACTGCGCGATGCGCTTGATCCAACGTTGAAGGATAAAGAGTAACATTTGAATAGTCCTTAATTGAACCCGATTCGCTGCCATCTATGAAAGGTGTCCACAATATTGTGGACACCTTTTTTTTGCTTGCATAGAAAGTGTAAACCAGTACCGCAGATTGCTTATGTGTATGGCAGGTAGCCAACCCGCGATACTGTCCTTTGTTCATTCCTTACACGTTACGTCATTTGTCCGAAATCTTCCTGAAAGCCGAAAATAGGGCTTGATACAGCAGGATGAATATGCTATCATAAAAATGAATATATATTCATTTTT
>JBCCFC010000751.1:0-6819 GCA_039029935.1 Chloroflexota bacterium | reverse complement strand
TGATTATCTGTGGCGCAGGTAGCCAACCTGCGATACTCAGTCACACAGATTGATTATCTGTGGCGCAGGTAGACAACCTGCGATACTCAGTATCACAGATTGGTTATCTGTGACGCAGGTAGCCAACCTGCGATACTCAGTCACACAGATTGATTATCTGTGACGCAGGTAGCCAACCTGCGATACTCAGTAACACAGATTGGTTATCTGTGGCGCAGGTAGCCAACCTGCGATACTCAGTAACACAGATTGATTATCTGTGGCGTGCGATACTTTTTTTATTTGACTGCGCCACGCGTCAGCCCTGATACAATCGAACGTTGTGCAAACATCACCATGATAATCACAGGGATCACCATAATCATGCCGACGGTACTCACCAAGTTCCAAGGCAACCCCCATGAGGCACGATAGCTATAGATATAGGTGATGGCGACACTCAGTGTCTTGGCCTCTTCGGTTGCGGAGAAGGAGAGCGGATGCAGCAGATCGTTCCAGCCGTTGATAAAGTTGATGACAAACATTGTCACCAATCCAGGCGTGATGACGGGTAACACGATGCGCCATAATACTTGGAGCAATGATGCACCGTCAATGATGGCGGCCTCTTCAATCTCTTGTGGCACTTGATTGATAAAGGACATCAGGACCCAGACCGTGAACGGGGTCAACAAACTGCTGAAGACGAGGATCAACCCCGTGAGCGAGTTGAGCAGTTGCATGTTCTTCAAGATTTGGTAGAGTGGGATGATCAAGGATACCTGTGGAATCGCCACCGTGATGATCAGCAACCACTGTAAGAAATTGTTGCCGCGTACCTTGATGCGTGTAAAGGCATAGGCCGCCATAAAACTGGTTACGATGGCAATGAGTGCAGAGGCAGTTGAGTAGATGATTGAGTTGTTGATGAAGAGAACCAACGGTACTTGTTCCGCCACAATGCCAAAGTTTTCCAGCGTCGGTGTGGGGAAGTAGAGCGGCGGTGACATCAGTATCTGATCTTGATTGGAGACCGAGGCGCGCGCCATCCAATAGAACGGGACGAGAACGATAATGGTAAAGAGGGCTAAGGAGAAATAATACCCAACCCCGCTGAGCCAGTTCATGAGACGGTAATGAGAACTGTGACGAGTACTGTGTTGGATCATAGATGCACCTCGACTCTGCGGTTGACAAGGATACCAATAGCACCGAGTACGCAAATCAGCAGCAGCAATACAACAGATATCGCTGAGGCATATCCAAATTTGAAGAATCTCATACCTTCTTGGAAGATGCGCAAGCCTAGTGTTGCGGTCGCATTCCCCGGCCCACCGTTGGTCAGCCCATAAACGAGATCAATGCCACCCAGTTGTCCAATCATCAGGAAGATCGACATCGTGATCACCAAGGGTAGTACCAGCGGAATGGTGATCGCACGGAAACTTTGCCAGGAATTGGCCCCATCTACCTTGGCGGCTTCGTAGAGTTCGGTGGGAACCCCCTGCAACCCTGCTAAGAAGAGAATGGCAACAAAGGACACGCTTTTCCAGACGGTCAACAGGATCAGTGCGATTTGTGCGCTCAATGCTTTGAGAAAAATCAATGGCCGTGTGCCTGTGAGCAGATAGGTCCATTCGGGGATCAACCCAAACTGATCATCCAATATCCACCGAAATGCATAGGCTGCACTAATGCCAGGAATGGCCCACGGGATCAGGTTGATGGCGCGGCCAAAGTTGCGTCCTATGCGCGCTGCATTGAGCATCAATGCAATCAGCAAGCCAAAGATCAATTGCATGGCTGTGGAAATGATTGTTTTAATGATGGTAAAATACATGGCAGAACGGATTGCTGGGTCCTTGGGCATAAATCGGTAATTTTCAAAGCCAACAAAGTCGGATGTCTGCTCAATGAGATGTGTGTTTGTAAACCCAAGCCAAATCGTGTTGCCAATGGGATAGACCGAGGTTACAAAACGCAATATAAAGACAGGGGCCACCAGTGCAATAAAGAGGATAACTCGTCGTTGTCGAAAATTGAACGACCGCAATGGGTTTAAGCGTGCAACTTGTTGCATTGCTGTGTTTGCTCCATCTGTTGTTGTAAGTAGGTCGGTAGGTCGGTAGGTCGGTAGGTCGGTAGGTCAGTAGGTCAGTAGGTCAGTAGGTCGGTAGGTCGGTAGGTCGGTAGGTCAGTAATCGGTCAATCCGTCACCGAACACCGACTCACTGAATACCGAACATTGACCCACCGACTTACCGACTCACCAAACACCGACTCACTGAATACCGATTTACCGAATACCGACCCACCGAATACCGACTATCCTTCCAACGCCGCCATCGCATCCTGACCCTGTTGGACACATTCTTCCAAGCTGATCTGCTGTGTCAGGAACGCCGATGCTGCCTCGTCCAACTTCGTAGACGCTTCGCTAAACTTCGCATGGAATGGACGGTTGCCGATGATGCCCGCATCTGTATATTCCTTGAGATGCTTTGCCATACCCTCATCGCCCACTGCTTCCAATACAGAGTTGCGGTTGCTCAGATACCATGTATCGATCAATGCCATTTGTCCCGCATTTTCTTTATCGACCAAGAACTGGAGCATGGCCTCTGCACCTGCTTGGTTTGGTGCAGATTTCATAATGCCATAACCCCAACCAGCCGCGTAGGTACTACCAGACGCACCGCCGGGACCCACTGGTGGCATTGTGACCACGACTTTTTCTTCCTCAAACCAATCTTCCTTGGCGCGTGCCACATCATAGAAGAACGGCCATTGACGCATGTAAGCAACCTTGTCGGCTGTGTAGTCTGCGTTCTGCTGATCGTAGTTCTTCTGTGGTGATGCTGGATTCATGGTTCCATGCACATAGAGCAAGTCATACAGGAATTGCAGTGCGGTCGCCCACTCGTCACCTACATCAAAGTAGTTGCCGCCAGCCTGTCGTGTCAGATAGCCCTGATAGACGGAGAGGACCTGCAAGCCTTCTTCAACGGCCCACACATTGTTGTCGGCATCGCTAAAGACTGCACCCAACTCGGCCATTTCTTCCCATGTGGTTGGCGGGGCGATACCCTCGGCATCAAACCAATCTTTGCGATACCAGCAATATTGCGCTTCAAAGTTGTGGTGAATACGGAATGTGTCACCCTCATAGCGATCCCACAGGTCAGTTACATCCAGCAATGTTTGTGGGAAATCGTCCCAGAAATCGCCTGGCAACAGATCGTCCAATGGTTGGAAGAAGCCAGAGCGTGAGTAGGTGATTGCCATGCCATCCTCAAAATCGAGGACATCGTATGGGCTGGCACCGCTGGCGATACCCGCTGTCAACGAGGCAGAGAGTTCGTCGCCGCTGGGCAGCACTTCGATATTGGGTGTGTAGCCAGAATCAAGGAAGCCAAGTTCTTCGAAAACTTCATTGTGCGAGTCTAATGCCCAAGCACCAACCGCAATGGTCACTTCGCCACCGTCCGCATCCGGTGAGCCACCATCATCACCACCAGAAGGGGCCGCAGCAGGTGCCGCACAGGCCGCCAACAAAGCACCTGTTGCGGTCATACCAGCGATTTTCAAGAAGTCACGTCGTGATCGTTTCACCATGTTCATTTTTTCTCCTTTTGTACAGATGAATTTGAAGAGTACAAACTCTCCACTGCAAATAGTTTGCAAATACAAGGAGTCAACAGTTTATAGTAAAACAAATCTCCTGTCAATGTATCTCATAAAGCTCTTTCAAAGCTTTAAATATTATTATCAATTTGGGTAACTTCGTAAGATTAAGTTACTCATGTGGCCTACTAAATATCATCCTCTATGTCGTTGAATACGCCGTCTGAATGACACCACGACGTACCCACATCACATAGGCCCAGAACAACGCGCCCCCTGCGATGCTCAACCCTGCACCAATGAGGAAGAGCGGTCGAAAGCCAACCAATGTGAACAAATAGCCACCACCAAAGGAGGTCAGTCCCATACTTAGTCCGTAGGAGACCGACATGCAGGCCGACATCATGGGACGCCACTCTGGTTCGACCACGCCTTGGAGATAGACCATATAGACGGGACGTGATACCAACGTTGACCCAATCGCCAAAATCAAACCAAAGGATGCGGCACCAAAGTTGGGGATAAGCGCAATGGGAATCAGTCCCATCCCCATGCCAACCGTTCCCCAAAACATCACAGGTTCGCGGCCAAAGCGTTGACTGAGCCAAGGTGCAAGCAGGGGCATGGGGACGGCCATGAGTTGGGCAAAGGCCATCAGCAACCCAATCTGACCTGTTGAAATCATCAAGCTCTCATCCAGATAGACCGTGTAGAACGCTTTCATAATCCCTTCTGAACCGACACGCAGTGCGCCAATACAAGGCAGCAAGAGCATCAAGCCAATGGGGGCAGCGATCCGCCACGAAAATGATGGGAAAGCGCGATTGGGTGCGTGACTGGTTGACTGATTGGTTGATTTATTGGCGGCTCGGTTGGCAACCCTGGCTTGTGTCGCGGACTCCGTGATATCGCCAATACGCCACAGTGCAATCACCGCTGGAATTAAAGCCAACGCACCAAACAGCAATGGATAGCGATAGGGGATTGGTGAGTCGGTGGTCAAATTCATGAAAGACGCAATCCAGACGGGCATGAATCCACCGAGTAGACTGCCCACAAAGCCACAAAGCGGCCATAGCGCGGCCTGAATTGAGAATAGATGATCGCGTTCCTCTTCACCGCTGATTTCGACCATGAGCGGCATCGAGTTGACATTGAAGAGCGTCATGCCCATGTAGCCAAAAAAGGTGATGCCCAGAATCCAGCCATCACGCCAATCCATTGGCACAAACTCGGCCATCGGGACGCCTGCAAAGCCAATGATGGCGATGCTGAGTCCCCAGATTGAGGATTTGCGTAAGCCCAGCCTGGTGCCAATGGAGCCTGATGGAATGGCAAAGAGAACAAAACAGAGTGCGCTGATGGCATGAACTGTCCCCACAAAATCGGGTTCATAGCCAAGCCGTAATAGATAGAGATTGAGTAGAACCGAGTAGATGCCACCGCCAATGGTGAACCCAATCAGAATGGGCACGATTAGATATAGTCGCGCTTCGCGTCGAAAGAGACGTAATTTTTGCAGATAATTGGTTTGAATAAAGTTGAGCATAATCCTTGCTACAGTTTTTCATCGAATAGGAACGTATAAATCAGTATCACAGATTGGTTATCTGTGACGCAGGTAGCCAACCTGCGATACTTTCCTTTAAACCCGTATCACAGATTGGTTATCTGTGACGCAGGTAGCCAACCTGCGATACTTTCCTTTAAACCCGTATCATAGATTGGTTATTTGTGACGCAGGTAGCCAACCTGCGATACTTTCCTTTGTCCTGTGTACCCAAAGATGGCACAATAATGGGCGTTACCAGAGAGTTATACTGTCTAGCAACGCCCATTTATCAAATTCATCAATCACAAAAGTAGATATCAGAAATTTATGACACAGCATGAAAGTGTAGCACACAAAGATCAGGCCGAAACGTACCAACCTTCCCATAAAGTGGAACAGGATTTCCGTGCAAATCAACCAAAGCAAAACAGAACAGCCACTGTAACATGGGTGCAGCGCATCGGTGTATGGATCGGCATCGCCTTTAACCCCGGTGTCATGACAGCTGGTGGGGGGGTAGCAACGATGCTACCGCTGAGTAGACTGCTTATCATCATGTTCATTGGTGCGATCCTTCTGACAACGATAGTCATCACACATGGCATCATCTGCCGTCGTCTACGCCATCCACTGGCAAAACGCGCTGCCGCCATCTTTGGACAGGGTATCGGGGCCTATGTCCTCAACATCCTGATTGCCTTTGGCATGGTCGGTTGGGTTGGATTCTTCATTGGCATTACGGGGGTAAGTTTGGGCAATGTGTTGCAGATTGAGGGTTGGTGGAGCAATTGGGTTGGCGCATTGATCATGGCAACGGCTCTGTTTATCTTTAGTGCGATGGGCATGAACCGTTGGAATGTGTTGGTGTGGATTACGACATCTGCGGCTGTGGGCGTGGCGATTATCACACTGATTGCTGTGGGTGCGCCTGCCAAACTGAGTGAAATTCTTGCACAGGACACCATAATGCCCGAGAATCAATTTGCGGCCATCATCTGGATCATCACCTCCGTCGTGACCTATGGCATCCTCTTTTCATTGCGCATTGGTGATTTCACCTGGGACCTGCGCAGTGATCGCGATGTCATCTACAATGGCCTCTGCCTCTTTTTCCCCCTTTGCGCATCATTAAGTATCGGCGCAATTCTTTACAACGTGACAGGCGATTGGAACATCCCCGATATCTTGGCCCCAACCGATTTAGCCCTTTTGGGACAGGTCTTCCTGCTTGTGTCCGTCATTGCCCCAGTCATGGGCAGCATGATCTCTGGCGCACTGGCCTTGCAGACGCTCAACCCATTTCAAGGCGACCCCAATCCAAGAATGCAGTTATGGGCAAACGGTCTTATCTGTGTGATTGGCTTTCTCTTGGGCGCAACCCGTTTTGACTACAATCTCTTACCCATGATAGACCTACTTGGTGCGATTTTGCCCCCCGCACTGGTCGTGCTGTTGGTGACATCGGCACTCAAACAGAAGCCGCCGACGAGTCATACACTGGCCGCGTGGTGGATCGGGGCAGCAGTTGCGTTGGTCTTCAAGTTGCAGGGGCAGTTGATTCATATTGCGGTTGGGGCGGTGGTGGCTATAGCAGTATTGGCCGTGTTGCATTTGATGAGGCCACGATTTGTTTCAGGATGGTTCATTCTGCGTTGGTCGATACG
>JBCCFC010000750.1:0-6827 GCA_039029935.1 Chloroflexota bacterium | reverse complement strand
TGAATATAGGGCATATTCACCTCCGGAAGGTCTTGACTACATAATCACGCAGCCACATCACAAAAGCGAACACAATCATGCCACCAATGAACATACTGATAAAGACCGTGATCCAGAAAGGTTTTGTGAAGCGACGCCATGCTGGCTCCGGCTCGACGTTGAGTTTTGCATCTGGGGGGACCAATGCGGCAGCAGGCTTAAACGAGCCATCTTTGCGACGGATGCCCATCCACGCCTGTGGTCCCTTTTGCCAAGGCATGGCACCGGCCACAGAACTGGGAACAGCGTTGAAATCGTAGAGCGTCCAGAAGATATGACCAGCACTGTCGGTGCGTTTCAGTGCCTTTTGGGTTTCAGCATAGACGTAGGCTTGCTCGGCCTCGGTGTGACCATTGGGAAAGAAGGGGCTGTTCCATGTGGGCAAGCCAATTTCACTGAGTACGAGCGGCTTATCTGGCACTTGAAAGCGCAGGTCGCCATAAAAGGTGGGCAGTTCGTCAAAAGCTTTGTAGTGGTGATAGGAGACAAAATCGAGTAGGTCGGCGTGAGCAAAGGCGGATTCTGGCAATGCCCAACCGATAGTCAGCAGGTGGTTGGGGTCATACTCGCGGGCGAGGACGGCGATGTGCCGTAGCCAGCCATCAACCAGCTCTTTGCCCGCACTGTCATAGTCGAAGTCTGGCTCATTTTTGAGGTCCCACGCCAGCAATCCAGGGTGATCGGCAAACTCCGTGAGAATGGTTTCCATATGGCGGTCGCCATTGGACCAAAGTAACAAATTGTAGTCGGCGCGAAAATCGAAGAGACCAAACATGACTTTGAGACCGATACGGTCGGCGTAGTCTAAGAAGTGCTGCATGTTGTCCATGACATAATCGGGGACATCGGGGCCACCTGGGTGTTCATAAAGAATAAAGGTGCGCACAGTATTTAGCCCCAAATTTTTAATCGTGCGCAAATCTTCTTCGACCACGCTGCGTTGATAGTTGGGTAGGAAGTCGTGCCAAGGATATTCTTGGGGATAGTAGTTGATGCCACGCACAACGAAGGGTTCTCCATCGAGCATGAGTTGGCGTCCTTCGACATAGACGAAATTGGGACGGGGTGAGGGGGTGAGGGGGTGAGGGGGTGAGGGGGGGATTGCGTCATCGGTTAGTTCGGTGCGGAGCCAGTGGCGGACACGCCAGCGACCTTGGTGGAGGACCATAACGACTTCGTAGCGTTCGGTGGTTTCGCCAACATAGATGACCTTGCCAGTTTCATCTTCGATTCTGCGCACAACCTGGGCGCGCTCATCGGTGAAGGAGACAATTGTACCGTCAGCAGAGTAGAGATGCAGTTTCAGGCTATGTTTCGTGTCTACTTGGTTGATCCGCTGCCCACGTTTCGTCGCGGTTTCGATGGCGTCAGTTACAGCGTCCAACGCTGGACCCGTGAAATAGCTGCCCAGCCCATAGGGTGCTTGACGCGCATAGGAGATGTTCCACTGGAGCCAAGCGCGTAGATAGGCGGACTCGATGCGCTCACGGTTGTAACGATTGAGGACACGCCCTGTATCACGCCCATTGTTACTCTGTTGGGCACTGCCCTCCGCTGCCCCCTGCTCCGTTTCCGGATCAATCCATTCGATATCGACAAAAAGGTCTGGCGGGACATTGGGGATAATGTTGAGTGCTTGGGCTGGGTCCGCCCCTTGGCGAAAATAGGCGGTGAGATCAGCGAGTGAGCGTAGGGTTGCCAACGCAACAAACGCCATCAGCAGGACGAGGACCCCACCAATGGCTAGCTTAACATAGGTTTTATTCATGAACTATCCTTGACTGATGAACCGCAGCGCACACAGTTGATTCACAGTGTGTAATCATTTTACTCGAACAGATGGCGTTGCCCCAAACCATTTCATGCTATAGACAACTACCGCTGTTGTTTTTCATGGGTTGCAAACCAACACCTCTAAAGGGTACAATCAAACTGTGTATCGTAGACGATTCTGATTCAATCCAGAGCGTCACTTTCAACCCTTCAACCCTTCAACCTTTCAACCCTTCAACCTTTCAACCCTTCAACCTTTCAACCCTGCAACTTTTCAACCATTCAACTTTTCAACCATTCAACTTTCTAGGAGAAAACCATGAACTTTATTATCTTTCAACCAGACGAACTACGTGCCGAAAGTGTTGGCTGTTACGGTCATCCACTTGCACCCACACCCAATATAGACGCCCTTGCCGCACAGGGGACACGGTTTGATCAATGTCATGTGCAGCATACGGTCTGCTCCCCTTCACGCTGTAGTATGATGACTGGCTGGTATCCGCATGTACGTGGGCATCGCACCCTCTGGCATCTGCTGCGTCCTGACGAGCCAAACATGTTGCGCTATCTCAAGCAGGCGGGCTATGAAGTGCGCTGTTACGGCAAAAATGATCTGCTTGCGGTTGATAGCTTTGCCAGCAGTGTTGACGAATTTAAATTTTATGGGCGGGGGATGTTTGGGCAAAATAAGTATAGCATAGATGAAAAGGGGTACTATAGCTTTCTCTACGAACCCTATGATGGATCGCTGGAAGATCATGGCGACTATGCCAATGTACAGGCGGCTATCGACTTTCTCAATAGCAAGCCCGACAAACCGTTCATCCTCTTCTTGCCACTGATTTTCCCCCACTGCCCCTACTCTGCCCCCAAGCACTGGCATGATTTCATCAATCCAGATGACCTGCCTAACCTGCGCCCCAACGATTTGCCCAATCGCCCTGACCACCATCGACTGATTCGCGAGTATCGCCGCTTTGACCAGATGAGTGCCGACGAGGAGAGCGCGATGATGCGCAAAATTCAGGCTATCTATCTGGGCATGACGGGCTTTATTGATGAACTGCTTGGTCGATTGCTGACCACGCTGGACGAGACAGGCTTTGCCGAGAACACAACGGTTTCATTTACCTCCGATCATGGCGACTATGCAGGGGATTATGGCCTTGTGGAAAAGTGGCCGAGCGCGGGCGAAGATGTCATCACACGTGTCCCCTTGATTGTGCGCACACCCGGGGGCAAGGCGGGTCATGTGGTCAACGAGCAGATGGAGTTGTTTGACATTATGGCAACGACGCTGGAGCAGGCGGGCGTCGAACCACAACACACCCATTTTGCGCGTAGCTATGTGCCTCAACTCAACGGCGTAGCAGGCGATCCCGACCGCATTGCCTACTGCGAAGGCGGCTATGCCACGCATGAGCCGCATTGCTTTGAGGGCAAAGCCGAGCGTGATCCATTTGCACGTGATGAAAGCCATATCTACTTCCCCAAAGGCAAACAACAGCAGGATTACCCAGACAGCGTCGGGCGTGACGTTTCCATGAAGTCCATGAGTCACCGGCTGGTCTATCGACCGACAGGCACCTGTGAACTCTATGATGTGCAGACGGATCCACAAGAATTGAACAACCTCTATGGGCAAGTTGATGTCGCGGATGTACAGCAGTCAATGGAATCGGAGATGTTGCGGTGGCTGGTGCAGACGAGTGATGTCACGCCGTTTGAGACGGATCCGCGTGGGTTGCCAGCGGCAGATGATGCTAGAAGAGGGTAGTTAGATGACTGATAAACCCAGAAATGAGATGATACGATGATAACTACAGCAACACTCAAGAGGTTAGCAGAAGAACGACTGGAAGATGCTAAATCATTAGTTGAGGCTGGGCGTTACGATACAGCATTCTACATGGCGGGTTATGTAATTGAAATTTCGCTCAAAATGCGGATATGTCTGACTCTAAATTGGAATGGGTTTCCTGAAACCAATAACGAATTTCAAAACTACCGTAGTTTTCGCATTCATGATTTGGGGATTCTTCTGACTTTGACAGGGATGGAAGATCATATTTTGAGTACATATTATCGTCAATGGAGTTCAATATCCTCTTGGGAACCAAATACACGATATGAGGTTACTCTAGCAAGAGGAAAAGCAGAAACTGAAAAGACAATTAAAGATGTTGAAGAGCTAATGGAGGTATTATGCAAGAAGTAATTCAAGATTTCTTCAGACTAAAATCTACGATTGAATCTGAAAATGGTGAGTTTACATTTTTTGCCCTTTTCCAACGAATTGACAAACCATCAATCTGGACTCACAGATGGGATTTTGTTGTCGCTGCTCCTTGGCTTGTTGAAGGAAGCAGCGACAGCATCGGTTATATTGGAGACCAAATCAAAGCTATGTATGGAGCAAAAAGACTGTCCAATATTAGCCAAATTGCAGTGCTTGACCATAACCATCCAGCGATCATACGTCTACCTGTTGAATTGGCGTTAAGAGGTGTTGATACTGAGAATCTATCCCTTGATGAAAAACCACTTTATATTCGTGATCTTCAGTTCTCCAAAGCCGAAATTGAACAAGGGTTCATCTTTGCGATGCCAAGTATAAGCTATGAAGCAACCGATATAGCTATGTTTGCAACGGTTGCCTAACACAGAGGAGAACTGAGGATCTCAGTGCTATATTGACTAGTTTGGCGCATTGCATACCCTAACATTGCATAAGATTACGGACGGAAGAACAGTTGTCCAGTATACTGAAATCTCCCAATCGTTATGGTATAATTCGTGGATTAACAATATCAATCTTCTGACTGTAAATCTATAGGAGGTGGCAAATGAGAAAATTAGCTTCGATACAAACCATTAAGAATTTGGAACCAATTGAGGGGGCAGACCTGATTGAGCGCGCCACAGTGTTGGGCTGGCAATTGGTGGTGAAAAAGGGGGAGTTTGCGGTTGGTGATCTCTGTATTTATTGCGAGATCGACAGCCTCATGCCAGAGAAACCTGAATTTGAGTTTCTGCGCCCTAGAAGTTTTCGCATCAAGACCGTCAAACTGCGTGGGCAAATCTCACAGGGCATTGCCTTCCCGTTACCGACCATCGCCAACTACGATGAGCTTGACCTGAACGAGGGCGATGATGTCACCGAGTTGCTGGGTGTCACCAAATATGAACCGCCCATTTCCATCAATATGAAGGGGCAGGTCAAGGGCAGTTTCCCTAGCTTTATGCCAAAGACGGACGAGACACGCATCCAGTCTGTGCCGGATGTGCTGACACGTCCCGAAAACAAGGGCAAGGTCTGCTACATCACCGAAAAGATGGATGGGACCAGTGGAACCTACTATCTGAACAATGATGAATTTGGTGTCTGTTCGCGCAACTTGGAGTTGCTGGATACGGAGAAGAATGTTCACTGGATGGTCGCTCATGCAGAGGATATTGAGGCCAAACTTCGTGCGGTTGGGCGCAACCTTGCCATTCAGGGCGAAGTGCTGGGGCCTGGGGTGCAGAGCAACAAATACGCCTTCAAGACACACAAACTGATGGTCTTCAACATGGTGGATATTGACCGCTATGCCTATCTCGATTATGCCGAATTTAAGGCATTGGCAGATGAGATGGGGCTAACGACTGTGCCTATCCTGCAAGATGATTATGTGTTGGGGCAGGATGATGTACAGGGATTGATTCAGCTATCGGAAGCGAGGAGCGTGATCAACCCGAAAGTACATCGTGAGGGCATTGTCGTGCGTCCGCTGGTGGAAGCACCGGACCCTGAATTGGGGCGTCTAAGCTTCAAGGTGATTAATCCACGCTTCTTGTTGAAGTATGAATAGGTGGTCAGCAGGTCAGCAGGTCAGGCTGACTAGCTGACCTGCTGACCTGCTGACTACCTATTCACCACACCCAACGTCCATCAACCGCACCAGAACTTTGACCACATTCTCAAACACAGATAACTGCGAGACTTCATAGCCATGACTGTTCTCACGCACATGTCCAAAACAGGCGATGCGCGGTACACCTGCGATCAGGCTGGCATCACTGGCCGCACCGTCAAAGGCAACGGGTTGTAGCTCCGTGCCTGCGTCTTGGGCAAGCTGACATAGACGTTGCACGAGGCGACGGTCATAGACGGCAAGGCGATCCTTGGTCCAGATGCCCGGACGACTGTCTAACACCAGTGGACAACCGGGGGGCATGGGACAGCCGTCGATGGCAATAAAGATGTCGGGATGTTCCCGTAATGCCACTACTTTGGCCCCATGTCCACCAACCTCTTCGCAGACAGTGAACGCGATCACTGTTGGGTGGTGTGGCGTACTGTTGGCTGCTTTAAGTTCGGCCAAGGTGCGCAACAACGCAACAACCCCCATGCGATCATCAAAGGTCCATGCACCCACCAGCGGGTCCGCTTCATTGCCAAACAGGACGGGCCCGCGCACAGCATGAATCGGAGTGGCCTGTGTGCCGGGGCGTACACCCGCTTCGGCCAACTGCGCAGGTGTCAATCCGGTAATGACACGCACATCGGTCCACGTGATTGCGCGGTCGCTGCGGTTGGCCGTGTGTGTAGACCCCATTGACAGGACGCCTGTCACCGTTGCATGGTCGCCCAAAATATCCACTGGACCCTCACCCAATTTCCACGGATGTAGCCCACCCGAACGCGCCACCAACAGCGACCCATCATCCGCAATATTGGTGACAACCATACCGATTTCATCCATATGGGCAGCGATACAACAGAGCGGTGCATCTGGATCGGCCCCCGCAAGACGGACCAATACATTGCCTGCGTTGTCTGTTTCATGTGCATAGCCCATCTCGTCGAGTATGCTGCGCACGACATCGGCGATTCCATTGTGAACGTTTTCCATACTGGATGGTGCATGGACCGCAAGTAACTGTTTAAACAGTGTTAGGCTTGGATGGTTTTCATGTTGTTTCATGTTTCCTCGTTTACATATTTGATGTTTGAATATATTTCTGTG
>JBCCFC010000749.1:0-6845 GCA_039029935.1 Chloroflexota bacterium | reverse complement strand
CTCCAAACGCTCTGCATCATTGCCACGGTAAAGATGGTTGGCCGCGCAATAGACCGTGTCCGGCAACGCCATCATCAACAAATTTATTGTTGGTGAATAATATTGCCACCAACGAAGTCAGAGTATACCTGAATTTCTTTGGTTTGTCAAATACAAAATTAAATAAATTCGCTTTTTATGCCAAAATTGCTCAATCCCATCGAGGTTTGCTCAAATTTTCCCCTAATTTGACAATGGTATTCGCTAAATTCTTCAAGAAGTCATCGGGAAGCGTTGCTCGTTTTACAGCTTCGCCGACAAAAACATCACAAAAAAGCGGTACAAAAACACTTGTGCCTCTAGGAACAATCTTGCCCAACCCATGTAAAAAGACAGGCGTGATCGGGACTTCGGGAAATTTTTCAGCCAAACGGAGGATACCTGCCTTAAATTCTGTCATTTGCTCAGGCTCTCCTCTGGATCCTTCGGGAAAATAGATCAGAATTTTATTTTGTTGCAACGCCTGATAACAGGGTTCTAAGGGGTCTACCTCCTTATCACTGGAGCGTAGTACAGGAACAATGCCCACAATGTTGAGGGCAAACCATGTGATCCAACGATTACGCATCCAATAATCGGCGGCGGCTACAGGATGGACCGATGGCAACTTGAATAACGAGAAGAGTGACATCATGACCATTGTGTCAAAATGGCTATTATGATTGGCGATGACAATGGCTGGCCCTGATTGCGGTAATCGACGGCGATTACGAATTTTGAGTCCCAAGAGATACCACATCACGGGGCGGACAATAATCAAGAAAAACAAAAAACGGAGGATATGGGCAAAAATTGTATTCTCATGTTGATGCTCAGTAGCTTTGCGCATAGACACCCATCCTCCGGTTGACCCACTCAAATATCATCAAACAACAGAGAAACGATAGCCCCGCCAGCAAGGGATTTACCTGTGCGGGCATCAACCAGCGGAATGTCACCTGTGTCATTGCATAAACGGTCGCCAATAGACCCCATTGGATGGTTGCAAGCGATTGGGCAAAGCGTATCCATGCATGGCGTGTCGTCAAGGCATGGTCCTTGGGGGAAAGAAAGCTATAAAGACGCTGCCCTCTGTGCATAAAAAATGGAACCCCTATCAGCATAAAGAGAGGGATAAAAAATAGCGATGCCTCAAAAAAGTGTGTTTGGGGTGCGGCGTAATTTGTTAGATATTGATGCGCAAAATAAACTTGTACAGGCACGGCAAAATAGGACCACAGTAGTGCTAAACGGTCGATGTGCCGTAGCGGGACAGACGAAAAATAATCTTTTAGCACTTGATAACTTGTGGCGGTCATTAGGAAAAATACAAGAAACGTTTGCTGTGGGTATAGCTGTTCAACGGCGATTGCACCGATATACAGGGCGGTGGTCCAAAGCCAAAAGTGAATGCGTAGACGAACATCGGCAGAGGTTGTATAGAGCGGAATGAGGTTGAGCGGGTTGATATATGGTCGAATTGAACTGACAAACACAATTGCTCCTTTTTATAGGACTTATACGAGTATGTATAAACCCTATTCTATATTAGACTTGCTCATCTCTTGGGTAAAAGGGATATGGATAGAGGACGCAGAATTGGAAGTGGGGTGTATAATCATACTCCATTATGATGGATTAGGAATGGCGATTAAATAACCTACACATGCTCAGTGAGCACGCCCCGTGCGGGTCTGATCCAAATGGGCAAGTTATTTAATCGCCATTCCTTAGCAGACAAGTTTGCAATACCGTTCATGAATCATCACAGAAAAGTATAACGTATATAGGACAACAACACACAATGCTGGTCTGAGTTCCGATTGTGGGTCACAGGTCGTAAAAAATAAGTAGTGAAAATAGATAAAGGAAAAATTATGCTTATGCAAACGGAATCCATGTCGATATCATCACTCAACGAACTCGCTCACTCCGACAATTACGTTTGTTCCACCCCCTCAACTATGGTATACTTTGATGAGTTTATACATGCTGCACAAGAAAATATGTTCACGATTTGCAGATACTATATTAAGCAGTACATACTCTGGAGGAAAACGCAGTGCAGGTAAGTTGTTTACAAGAAAATTTATCAAAAGGACTTTCGATTGTTGGCCGTGCCGTTTCGACACGTAGCACACTCCCAATCTTGGGCAACATCTTGATCGAAGCCAAAAATGGGCAGTTAAGACTGGCAGCCACCAACCGAGAAATTGGTATCAATTGTTGGATTGGGGCCAAGGTAGAGGATGAGGGATCAATTACTATTCCGGCTCGTCTTCTGACAGAGTTTGTCAATAGTCTACCACCCGAACAGATCGACATGGAATTGAACGTGCAAACCCACACGTTGAAGCTACAATGTGCGCGTTATAATGCCAATATGAAGGGCATCGACGCCTATGACTTTCCAATCATTCCCACCACAGATGACAGCAGTAATGTGGAAGAAGCCGCACAGACGTTGGGTGGCACCCACATCGAACTGGAGTCAACGGGGCTACGCAAGATGATTGACCAAGTGGTGTTTGCTGCCTCGAACGATGAAAGCAAACCGACGTTGACAGGCGTCCAGGTTCGTTTTCAGCCGGAGCGGCTCAATATGGCCGCAACCGATGGCTACCGTTTGAGCGTCCGTAGCATTCATCTCAATAACCCCTTTATTACGGATGAAATCAATGTCATTGTGCCCGCCCGTAGCTTGGGCGAGATGGCGCGTATCAGTGCAGATGCGGACGAAACACAGCCTGTACAGGTCATTGTGACCCAAACCCGTAACCAAATCCTCTTCAAATTTTTGGGGAAGGCAGGTGAGAGTAAAGGTGCGTTCCATCGAGTGGAGCTGGTGACAGAACTGATTGAGGCCCGCTTCCCAGAATATTCAGCCATCATCCCGCAATCCTATAGCACCCGCACTGTTGTGGATCGAGCAAGCTTCTTGAACGCGGTTCGAGTGGCCTTTCTCTTTGCGCGTGAGAATGCCAATATTATTCGCATGACGCTGGTGCCAGGTGAAACGACTGAAAATGGTCAGGTGCGACTCAGCGCAACTAGCAGTGAAGTCGGTGATAATGCGGGTGAAGTTGATGCCATGGTCGAGGGCGATGCATTGGATATAAACTTTGACGCAAGCTATTTGATTGATTTATTGACACGCATTGACGAGCCACAGATTGTATTGGAGACAACACAGCCTACGCGACCGGGGGCTATCCGCCCCATTGGTATGGGTGAAGACGAATTTTTGCATGTGATTATGCCAATGCATCCGCCGAGATAGCATGAAATGTGAAATGGTATGACAGGTTGCCAATTTGTTATACTGTGTTTTGGGCTATTTGGGGTGTCGTGTATTGCAAAACTAGACCTTCGTGAGTGTCCAGAGAGGCTTGAGTACGATTCAGCCATTTACTGACATCTCCCGAGGGTCTTATGCTACAGTCCCCATTTTAATGTCTGACAATTGTGAAAAATTGCACATGTTGCCATTTAGCGTTAATATAGGGTTATTACCATTTAGAATTGACCAATACTGTAGATTTTACAGAATTTCATAGATTAACTTAACACGAGGAAGGAATGTTATGAGCGCAAACCAAGACTCAATGACCATGCCACATATCGCTGGGGGAAGCCAAACCGGCAGCGCACCAGAGCTTGAATATAGTGCCGTGCGCAATGATTCATTGGCAATGTTTGGTGCCGCATTGGGGGGCGCAATTTTGGGCATGATGCTGACTCTTGTCGTGCTTGCCATCATCAATGGTGGAACCCTTGATTTTAGCTTAGATAAACGCACAGCGATTTTCCAGGCCAATATTGAGCAAATCGACCGCAACGTTGGTGCTGTCAGTAGTAATATTGACGCTGTTGCGCAACGGACAACCGACCTGCAAGTGCAATTGGAGACGTTACGAGGGTTGATGGGCAACCAAGATGGCACATTTGAAGAAATCGACAACGCTATTGCGGAACTGAATGCCACCAGCACACAGTTTAACGCCTTTGTGACTGCCTTGACTAACGCTGTCAATTCTGCACAAACGGGGGCTGCATCTACTGCGGACATGCAGGAGGCTGCGCCCGAAGCAATGGCTGCACCTGCCTCGCCAGCCGCTGACAGTGGTGACGATAGTGTTGCCGATGGTGGTGTCTCCGTGATGGCGCATGAAAGCCTGAGCGCAGATAGTGTTTCCGTGATGCTCTTTGTTGATGAAAACGGCAGTGGCATCCCTGATGATGGCGAGACCAGTTTGGTTGGTATCACCGTTTCCTTGGTTGATGCGGATGGTGCTGCAGTTTCGACTGACATGACAGGTGACGCGGGGCTGCTCTTTGAATCGCTTGCTGTTGGTGAATATCAAGTTGTGGTTGAGGATGCGCTTGGTTATACACTCTCCGGCGAAGAAGTCAACGTATCGGTCAGTGAAGAGGCTGAGGCTGGTCAGGCAGTGTATATTGCTGTTGCCGCTGAATAGTAGGTCCGTAATTCGGTATTCGGTATTCGGTAAGCCAGTAGGTCGGTATTCGGTAGGTCAGTCATTCAATCCAAATACTGACCTACCGACACACCAAATACCGACCGACCACCTAACGCGGTGGTAAGTTAATCACCTCTCCGGGCTGGACTAAATTTGGATCACCAAGATGCGCATTTGCCATAAGCATCTCACCATAGTTAATGCCCAAATCCACACTAACACTGTACAATGTTTCACATGAGGCCAAAATATAGCTGTCACCCAAATCAACGCCTTCACTACAAGGGCAACCATCAACGCCTGTACCACCCGTCCTAGCTGTGACAGGGCTAAATGGAATAGATGCATTTGGATTCTTCGCAGCTATCGTGGCTGCATCAGGCGAGATGCAGATGGTCCCCTTATAAGTTTCACGCGTGATGACTAGATTACCTGTATCACTGTCACTGTTTTGCTCTGGGTTGATGGATTCTGTCCCAAGCGCACCAACGCCACCCCCTTGAGCTACACTGGCTTGTGTCCCCGCAATCATAGGGGTTGGCACAGGTGTTACAATCACGGGAATTACAGAGTTTGTGCCAACATCGGTTTGCTGTCTATCCTCAATTTGTGTACGCGCAACCTGTGTACGCGCAACCTGTGTACGCGCTGTCTGTGTGGTATCTGTTTCGATGCCAGCTCCATTGATGGTGATATTGCTCAAATTCAAAATCTCTTGCGATAAATTGGTGACAGCGATTGGCTCGGAGGTCGCGATGGTGCGGCCATTTTTGTCAACCGCGCTGATCTGCACTTGGTTAGAGCCATTGGCTGCTGGCACAATCAGAAACGTGACATCATCGGACCCATTGCGTTGTGTCACCTGAATCGGCTGTCCTGGGGCACTTGCACCAGGCTGACCTAGCTCAATCAGTGTTGTGTTGGGCTGTGCGCCGGTTTGGTCCACCCACGTGGATGGATTGACTGGCTCACCCTGCTGCGTCGAATTGGGATCGATTTCGCCACTGCTGATGGCAATCCATTCGGTCACAAAATTGGTATCAGCAACCAGTAGCTCTACCGATTCCGACGCCGCAATTACATCCCCACGCTCATTGAGTGTCATCATTTGCAAGTGGTGTGTACCTGACTCACCGACATTGACGGCAACCGACCACTCACCATCATCATTCACGGGTACACTGTCAACTTCACGACCATCAACCATCACCTGAATGCGGGTTGATGGTGCGCCATAGCCATGAAAGTTGAGTAAGCTCTGCGTCAACATGATGCCTGTTTTTGGTAAACCTACCAGCGGCATCAAGCTGTTAACACTGGGGTTCAGTGTCGTGGCATCGGATGATTCTGAAGAGAGCGAGGAGGCAAGCCCACCTGTGGATGGGCCAAATTGGGTTGTTGTCACACTACCTGTCCCTGTACGTTGATCTGGAAGCTGTCTGCTTTGGACATTTCGCCAAAGGAACGGCCATGCCAGTGCCGCAAGTACCCCCAACAGCAGGAGACCTGTGATACCCAAGCGCAGAAGATGCCACAATCTTGCAATGGGGTCCCAGCGCGTGGGAGTAGCAGCTTGACTCGCTGATGCTTGATTGGCTGAAACACGCTTGCTTGTTGTTCGGTGGGTGGTCGTATAGGTGGCTGATTGTTGCTGATTACTGTTTTTGTATTGTTCTGTCATGATGCATTTATCAGTTCGCGTGCGTGATCAACCCATAGATCAACGTCAATCTGCCGTCTTGTACTCACAATCGCACGAACGTCATCTGGGTCCATTGCCGCTAAATCTGCAAAGGTATAGATACCAGAGCTATTGAGTCGTTTTTCATAGGTTGGCCCGATACCTGTGATTTCCTGTAGATCATCTTTATCCGTTTTCCCTGTCTTTTTTGTGGCTGTTGTGGTCGTTTTTGCTTGAGATGATTGCTCAGAGGCGTCAGCACCTGTAGACTTGTCTGCTGTAACATCCTCATCTTTTTCTTCTTTCTTCTCTTCTTCCGCAATGAAGATAAGCGTCACATTGTCTTCATCGGTTGCCTGATCACTTTGTGTATCGCTCTCTTCGGTTTCGCTTGTGGCTAAGTGTAAGGTCAATGTTTGATTCAGCGTTGCCGTTTGTTGAATGGTCGTTTCGATTTGGGTCTGAGTACGGCGCAACATACTCAGCAGTTGGGTGAGCAGTGCCTGTGATTCGCCGATGGATGCGGAGCCTTGCTGTGCATCGCGTAGCTGGGGGGCGATTTGTGTCAACTCTGATTGTGTCTGCTCCAGCGACCCTTGCCACGTGCGAATTTGCTCAAGTTGGTCTGTAATATCCTGCGTCAAATCCTGTTGCTCGGCTTGAAT
>JBCCFC010000748.1:0-6855 GCA_039029935.1 Chloroflexota bacterium | reverse complement strand
CCAATGGTCATCCGCAGGTCATCGAGTTCCAGATGTTTGGGCAGCATCGAATGATTGACCCATTCATAGCCCACCTCATAGACATTATGTAGTGTCCCAAAAGGAACTGTGTCGCGTACATCCTTGGCCCGTTGATAGACAAGGGAACGCTCTGTGCGGTGAAAGGGTTTGCCGTCTGTATCCGACTCAATAAAATATTGGTAAATCTCAGGGCGAATCTCCTCAAAAATGTAACGAAAATGGCCGATAATGGGGAAATTGCGTAGAATGGCATGATGCGGCTGAAAATAATCATAGAAGCCCAGTACAATCAGTGGGCCAACGACAATCATCGACCACAGAATGGGTGGATAGAAAAATGCAATCACCACCTCTGCAATGAGTACAAAAATAACTATTTTAATAAATAAACTTCGCATCGTAGACTCCTTATTATATATGATATATGTTGTCTCTTCAATATACTCTTCTAAATGTTTATAATCGCATGGTGGTAGGTCGGTAATCAATAGCCGACGCACCGAACACCGACCTACCGAACACCGACCTACCGAACACCGACCTACCGAACACCGACGTAACCGTTCAGCCCCCTGAGCTTGTCGAAGGGGGCATTCGGCTTCGACAAGCTCAGCCGACGGGGGAGGTGAACGCTTACACACCGACACACCTGTATCCAGACAGTACCACGCAAGTCGCCCCTCAACGGTAATCTATTTTACTTCAAAATCTGTGAAAAATTTTGTTCTAACGGGAAACCATGTTACATTGATAGACATTCGCTTACAATCGCCAAGTACACGCTGCATATACTACTTTTTATCGTAAATGCTTGTGGTTCATGGGCTAAATATTATTCAATAAAGTCAGTTAGATAGGTGACGATGTGAAAAAATCAACAATACTCATAGCAATTTTACTTAGTATCTCAATCATGCTTGCGGGTTGTGGTGGGTCGAATTCAAATGACGCGGCGGATGAAGGCAATAGTGCCGATTCGACAACCGCAACCACAGGCAATACCGAGTCTACGGATGCTGATGCCTCGGATGCAGATTCATCTGACAGCGCAACAGAGTCCGCAGACGAAGAATCTACAGAAGAATCAGAGACAGAGACAGCATCTGATACAGAGTCTAACTCAGAGTCTGATACAGCATCTGATTCTGAACAAACAACAGAGGAACGAGTGATCATGGTCCAATCGGGCGAACTGACATATAATGTCATTGAAGAAGGAACAGGCGTTCAGCCACAATCAGGGGATATTGTATCTGTCCATTACACAGGCATGTTAGAGGACGGTACAGTTTTTGACAGTTCACACAATCGGGGGCAACCCTTCACGTTTGGTTTAGGGCAAGGTCAAGTCATTCAGGGTTGGGATATGGGTATTGCCCTGATGAAGGTTGGCGGCAAGGCCGAGTTGATTATCCCTTCTGATCTGGGGTATGGTGAGCGTGGTGCAGGTGGTGTGATTCCACCCAACGCAACGTTGATCTTTGAGGTTGAGTTAATGGATGTTCAGCCTGGGCCACCAGCCGCACCTACAGAGGTTGCAGAAGGTGACTACACGGAAACAGAAAGTGGACTCAAATATTATGACTTTGAAGAGGGCGAAGGTGAGCTCGCTCAAGCAGGTCAGACGGTTTCAGTTCACTATACAGGCTGGCTTCAACAAGGTGGCATGTTCGACAGTTCACTGAGTCGCGGGCAACCAATTCAGTTCCGTTTGGGGCAAGGTCAGGTGATCCCAGGGTGGGACGAAGGGCTTTCTACGATGAAACCTGGTGGCAAACGCCAATTGGTGATTCCACCAGAACTGGCCTATGGTGATGGCGGTTATGGCAACGTCATCCCTGGCGGTTCAACGCTAATTTTTGAGGTTGAGTTGATCTCAGCACAGTAGGTAATTGGTTCGTAGGGTAAGAGAACAAGAAACCGAGTTTTTCTAAAAAACTCGGTTTCTTGTTTCTCTTCACCTGTGTGGGAGAACGATTTGTAGCTTGCCACCTGCAACCTGCAACTTGATATATGAAACCATTTCTAAAGTGGGCGGGAAACAAGTTCCAAATTGTGACTCGCATCAAAACTATTCTTGACGAGACACTGCCAACGGGTAAACGACTCATTGAGCCATTTGCCGGTTCGGGTGCAGTTTTTCTCAACACAGCCTATCCTGCCTATCTTCTTGGCGATGCCAATGAAGATTTGATCAATCTCTATCATCATCTTCAAAGCGAGGGTGACACCTTTATTGCCTATGCTCAGACCTTTTTTACACCAGAAAATAACCAAAAAGAACGATTTTATGAATTTCGTACCCAGTTCAACACCACCAATGATACCCGTCTCAAGTCAGCGTTATTTCTCTACCTTAATAAACACTGCTTTAATGGGCTTTGTCGCTACAACCGCAAAGGGCAATACAACGTCCCCTTTGGTCGGTACAAGAAACCCTACTTTCCAGAGAAAGAGATGAACTTCTTTGTCGAGAAGTCACAAAACGCCTTGTTTCACCATGAAGACTTTGTGCATGTCATGCAAGCTGCTGAAATCGGTGATATTGTCTACTGCGACCCACCCTATATGCCCCTCTCAGACACGGCCAACTTTACCAGCTATAGCGCAGGGGGGTTTGGTCCGGAGCAACAGCAACGGCTGGCACGAGAGGCCGAAACACTTGCGGCAAGAGGGATCCCCGTTGTGATCTCCAACCATGACACGGAATTCATCCGCCAGGAATATGCCCAAGCCCAGTTACATAGCTTTGATGTGCAGCGGTACATCAGTCGTGATGGCAACAATCGGGGCAAAGCTGCTGAACTCTTGGCCGTGTTTACCTAGATCAACGATATAAAAACTCATGGAAAACATACAACAGCGCGCCACATTTGGCGACTATTTTCGCCTTTTATTAAAATATAGCGCGCCACAAAAATATAGAGTCACCCTTCTAGGCGTCTTGGTGCTAACAACCATTGGTTTCAAACTCGTCAACCCGCAGTTGATCCGCGTCTTCTTGGATAGCGCAGAACAGGGTAGCCCATTGAGTAGATTGCTCGGCGCGGCAGCTTTGTTTATCGCCGCAACCCTAGTCGAGCAAGCCTGTCTATTGGGGGCGACTTATGTCAGTGAGGATGTCGGATGGCGTGCCACCAATTGGCTGCGCGCCGATTTGGCGCGTCACTGTCTCGGCCTCGATCTCTCGTTTCACAAAACACATCCTCCCGGTGAGTTGATTGAGCGTGTGGATGGTGATGTCAATGAATTGGCGCAGTTCTTCTCGGAGATGGTTATCCGTATCTTTGGCAATGTCCTACTTTTTATCGGCGTCGTCGTCGTCATCTGGCTTGAAGGCTGGCAGATTGGGCTGACGTTGACCGTTGTCGCTGTGATTAGTACGATTATCCTCGAAATCCTCCGTCGCATCAGCACCCGACGGTGGGAGGCTGTACGCGAAACCGATGCCGACCTCTTTGGCTTTATCGAGGAGCGGCTCAATGGGCTGGAGGATGTACGCGCCAATGGTGCGCAACACTATGTTATGGACCGTCTCTATCGCTACCTGCAAGTGCGCTGGCAAAAGGTTCACCGTGCGATCTGGGTGGGCATGTGGGTGATCCCCTTCCCCATTTGGGTCTTTGGCATTGCTTTTTCTGCGGCCCATCTGGTCGGTGGGCGTCTCTTTGTCGAGAACGAGATCACCATTGGCAGTCTGTATCTTATCTTCTACTACATCAACTTAGCCGAGTCACCGCTGTGGGACATTATCCATCAATTTGAGCGGCTCCAGCGCGCTGGTGCTGGCATCAATCGCATTACTCGGCTTCTGAAGGTCGAATCGACTATGCCCGAAGGTCAAGGGATTACGCTCGCTGAGGGGCCGCTGGCGGTGCAGTTTGACAACGTGACGTTTCACTATAACGATGCACCAAGCATTGGCGCGCCAACCATAGATGACGCAATGGCGCATGAAGAGGAATCGCCACAAGAAATTGTCCTCAATGACCTCTCATTTACACTTGCGCCAGGAAAAGTGCTTGGCGTTTTGGGTCGCACAGGTAGTGGTAAATCAACGCTCACCAAACTGATCTATCGCTTTTATGATCCAGTTGAAGGTGTCATTCGTTTGGGGCAACCATCTGATGCACAGCTTGATGCTGACTCGGTAGATATGGACCTAGTTTGGCAAGGGTTACACGAGGCACACCCCGCAGACCTACGCGGGCATATTGGCATGGTGACACAGGAAGTACAGCTATTCCAGGCCAGTGTACGCAACAACCTAACCTTTTTTGATGATACGATTGATGATGACCCTATCCTAGCGATTTTGGATGATGTTGGCTTGACCCCTTGGCTGGAAAGTCTGCCTGATGGGTTAGACACCAAGTTGGGTGACCAGAGTGCTGCATCGCTCTCGGCGGGCGAGGCACAGTTACTAGCCTTTTCACGGGTCTTTCTGGTGAACCCTGGTTTGGTGATTCTGGATGAGGCATCCTCGCGGCTGGACCCTGTCACTGAACAGCATATCGAGCAGGCATTGGACAAGCTCTTTGTCAACCGCACAGGCATCATTGTTGCCCATCGTCTAGCCACTGTCCAGCGTGCCGACTATATTCTGATTCTCGAAAAAGGACAGGTGCAGGAATACGGAGAACGCAAGACGTTGTTGGCTGATCCAAATTCACGATTTTCGCAGCTATTACACACAGGGAGTGTTGCTGGGCGCGCCACAGGGAACATCACAAGGAGCATCACAGGGAGTGTAATCGCATGACCCTTAAACAAACAACCATCCAATTCCTCAACCGCACCATCAACGCCAACCCCAATCTTACCGCTGCCTTTCGGATATTGCGTCTTGGCTGGTACAGCCTCCCTGATTACCTGACCGATATGTTTGGATTTGCGTTCCGGTTGGTCTGCATCACGCTGGCGGGGCTGGTCTTCCGTGCCTTCTTCAACATGCTGACAGGTGAAGATGGGATGCAGATGGGGATCACCGAAGCCACGCTCTATCAACTGCTCCTGACGATTGTTTCGGGGGCGGGGCTGATGGCTGCGCTCTTTGGCGGCTTTCGCTATGACTATCGCAGCAAGGCGTTGTTGATCCGTAACTTGGTCGAGTATCTACTGCAGCGTCCCGGCGCAAGCCCACTGCCACGCATCAGAGAGTACATGAAAACGGATGTTGATGGTGATGTCTCCAGCGGT
This sequence comes from Chloroflexota bacterium, assembly GCA_039029935.1. Taxonomy (GTDB): domain Bacteria; phylum Chloroflexota; class Anaerolineae; order Caldilineales; family Caldilineaceae. The sequence continues at coordinate 1,635 of JBCCFC010000748.1, read as the reverse complement.
GATATTACCAACGGAGATAACACGCCAGCCCAGAAACATCAATCATCCGGACAGGTGATTAGCACACTGCGTGACGACACAATCGCGATTTCAGAGGTGATGGTCACCTATCTGGATTTTATTGCCATGGGTACTGCGGCCACGATTTCGCTCGTGATTATGTGGCAAACCAGCCCCTTTGTCACCCTTGGGACCTTTGCACCGCTGGCACTTGTCATCTACGTTGCCAAACGACTGAGCAATCTTGCCAAACAATATCGCCAACTAAGCCGTGAAGCCACCAGTGAGGTGACAGGGCTAATCAGTGACATGTTTAACAATACCCAAGCCATCAAGGTCGCCCACGCCGAAGACCGTATCATTGACCGCTTTGTCCAGCTCGGTGAACAACGCCGCGAGTTTATGGTCAAAGACCGTCTCATCACTCAGATTGTTTTGGCAATGGGTGACAGTTCGGGCGCAATCGGCACAGGGCTGATTCTACTTTTTGCTGCCCAGTCCATGTATCAAGGCAACTTTACCATCGGTGACTTTGCCCTCTTTGGCTACTACATCTGGCCTGTCACCGTCTTTATGCGCACGATTGGCAATGTCATCACAAAAACCAAACAGATCAGCGTCTCGTTCCAGCGTATGCAGACCCTGCTGGAAGCGGATGAAGCATTGGCGTTGGGTAATATAGATACACGCGAAGCAACGGCCTTTAATCCCATTTACCTCGATGGCAACCGTCCGCTCATCCCCTATCAACCCAAAGCTGATGACCATACCCTCTATCTGTTGAGCGTCAAACACTTGACCTATCAATATGACAGCGTGGATGAGGATAGTGGAAAAAGTGCAGGCATCACCGACATCGCCCTCAACCTACCCAAAGAATCCTTCACAGTCATCACTGGGCGTATTGGCTCCGGCAAAAGTACACTGATAAAAGCACTACTGGGCTTGCTACCTATGCAGGCTGGCGAGATTAGTTGGAATGGACAACATGTGAATGACCCCGCAAACTTTTTTGTGCCACCCCGCTGCGCTTACACAGGCCAAACACCACGCCTCTTTAGCGATACGTTGCGTGACAACATCCTCATGGGGCTACCCTTTGACGACAATACTGTTCGCATAGCTATTCACCAAGCCGTCTTTACACAGGACGTGGCCGAGATGAAAGATGGCCTAGACACAATGGTGGGGACACGAGGTGTTCGCCTGTCGGGTGGGCAGATTCAACGCACAGCCGCCGCGCGCATGTTTGTGCGTACACCGGAGTTGATGGTTTTTGATGATTTGTCTAGCGCTTTGGATGTGGAAACCGAAGAGATTTTATGGGAACGTGTCTTTGCTAGCCGGAGTGAGGATGCAGGGGGCAATCGACCGACGTGCTTGGTCGTGTCCCATCGTCATCGTGTGCTGCAACAAGCCGACCACATTATTGTGTTGAAGGACGGATGTGTTGAGGATGAAGGGAAATTGGATGTTCTGCTCGAACGATGTGATGAAATGAAGCGGTTGTGGCGGGGGATATAAAGATATCATAATCGTTCTTAATCGTGATGTCGGCTTTGGTTTGTGCTGCTTGTGATTCCTTGACATTGGTTGTATTATTTTTATCGTGATGTCAATCGATCTTTTGAAATT
>JBCCFC010000747.1:0-6858 GCA_039029935.1 Chloroflexota bacterium | reverse complement strand
GAGGTGGCGTTGTTGATGGCGATGGCGAGGCGGGTGTCGAGGAAGGTTGAGACCTCCGGAAGATTATAACATAAATTGGGTACGTTCATCTCACTTTTTTGACCTCCCGGAGGTCTCAACCTTCCTCGACACCCGCCTCGCCATCGCCATCAACAACGCCACCTCATCTGGCCTCAACTCAGCTCGATAGAGAATCTGTCGCAAGGCGCGCAATGTCGGCGCAGGATTCTCTCGCAAAAAGCCAATATCACCCAGCGCGGTTTCACAAAAACCCATCAGCCGTTCCAGTAGATGATGCGGTGCCAGTTGACTAGGTGCGTGTTCGGGGGCATGTTCACCCATTACCGTTGAACATGCGATTTGAGGATCGATTTGCATGGCGGCCATACGCACTTCGTGCAGCATGAGCAACACCGACTGTGCCAAGTTTAAGGCGGGATACGCTGGGTCGGTGGGCAGCGTGGCAATCAAGTGACAGCGGTCCAATGCATAGCGGTCTAGCCCATCGGCCTCCTGCCCAAAGAGCAGGGCAATCTTTTGGTTTGGATTGTCTGGATACTCTGGATGACCTGTCTGGTTTGCAGCGCGCTGTACCAATCGTTCAGCCAGTTGACGCACATCATGTGTGTGTAGATTGCCTCGATGCGGGTGGGCGGCTGTCCCAACGACGTAGGTTGCATCGGCCAGTGCATCGTCAATTTGCTCAAAAACTTGAATGCTTGCCACCAATTCATCGCAGCGGTGCGCCATCCGCAGCAGGTCATCGTCTGTAAATGAAACAGGCTTCACCAACCGCAGGTCAGCAAAGCCCATGTTACGCATGGCGCGTACAACCGCGCCGATATTGGTGACGTTGTGGGGTCGGTCAAGGATGATGGTGAAGGCGTCTAGCGATAGGATTGACATAGTATCAAGAAGCCCTTTATGTCACACACAATAAAGAATAAAACCCTTCGAGCGATAGCCGGACGCTCAGGCAAGGATGTCTAAGCAACTTTTACGACTGGCTTTCCATTTGAGCGATAATCACATTTAATGCCTTCAAAATTCGGAAAATGTCAACAATATCGTCACGCGTGGCGGCATAGAGGTTGCTGATGCTAAACTCCAATCCTTGCAGAACCATAAAATACCAGACGCTCCCTTTGATATAACAGCCGTACACAGGCTGTTCATGTTGATTGATTTCCTGTGCAACCAGCATGGCGGAAAGGACCTGACCGGCTGGATCACCGTCTGAGTCATCCTCTTTTTTGTACTCATGCAAACAAAAATATGGTTGCGCTGGCTTACGCTTGCCAGAGGCGATCATGCCATCTGGTTTGCCACTAAGGATTATTTCGCCAATTTTGCCTTCAAGGGGACGTTCTGCAAAAAAGCGTCGGTTTTCGCCCGAAAAATTGACCAAGTTCAGTAGGGGTGCAATAAACCCATAGGCCAATTCAATCTCATTCCAATTCCACAGATTCTCAATCAGTGTTTCTTGATATACCAAAAGCTCCTCACGTTCGGCCTCAGAAACCTCTATATCGTAATGAAGCCAATCAACCAGAAGCGGCATGTCACGCACTTGGCGGACATGAAATAGGTCTTCAAGCAAAATCAGATTACAATGTTTGAAGTTATATTTTGTTGTCATCACTCCTCCATACAAACGTTATTAACTAACATAAATACCAAGGCACTGATGACAATTATAGCATCTTTTACGGGCAACTCACAGTTGGGTTATAATCTGCTGCGTACTCGCCAACGACGGGACCCCCCTCATTGTCATAGACATTGTTGTCACACACCTTGGCCTGTGATGGGACCATGATCTTCACACCACCAGCCGTGTTGTTATACAGTTCGTTGCCATAGACCTCGTTTTCCTGACCATACTGAATGCCATCAACGGTGTGACCACCGACACGGACACCTGCCCCAACATTGCCATAGATGGTGTTGTAACGAATGATGTTGCCGCTGCCTCGTGCGACGATACCTGCCGATTCAGGGTCTTTCTGCCCCGTGCATTCATTGTACTCAATGATGTTGGCCGTGCCGCCTTCCTTGACTTCGGCGCACTCATTACCCTGTGTATCCATAAAGTTGTGGTGAATCCAGTTGTGCATCGTCTCATCAGGGTCCGATGTGCGGTTTTTGCCATCATCCCACTGCTTGCTCGATGTCCCCATGTAAATGGCTTCACCGACCTTCCCACCTTCATCAAAGACAAAATCCCAGATGCCACAGTTATGGAAGCGTGAGAAGGCGACTTCGCTCTCAGTCAGAAAATAACGCAGGCGTACACACTCAGCCCCCGCATTCTGGAAAGTTATGTTGAGAACGCGCAGCCCTTTGATACCCGAACGAACCTCGTGCTTTTGGGCATAGAGCAGCTTGTCCTTGTAGCCACGCATCTTGTCGGGGTCGCCATACAACCCATCGAATGAGAATCCATAGAGTGTGTAGTAATCATGATTGATGCGCATCAGCACATTGTCCAGTGCTTCACCGCGTATGATGGCTTCGGGCGGACCGATAATCGTGATGGGTGCTTCGGGTGTGCCGTCACGCACGGTCATCATTGTCTCAAAATACTCGCCTGGTCCGAGGTGAATGGTGTCACCCGCACGCACCGTGATGATGGCCTGCAGGATGGTCTCAAAGGGGGACTCCTCAGAAAGACCATCATTGTCATCATCGCCATCGGGTGAGACATAGTAGTGCTCGCCCGTCATCAACGCCTCGACGCTGGCAAATGCATCCTCGACAGTGATATCTGCATTGCCCGGTGCATACTCGTCAGCAGCCCCTCCAAACCCAAACCATGACCCACATCCCGTAAGCATGAGGAGGGCGAGGAGGGGAATAATTCGTTGTATACTGCCCTGAAAGTATCTCAGGTTGCCTACCTGAGCGCCGGACGACAGTCCGATTAAATTGCTGGGTTGCATAGAACACCTACCCGTTATCCGACCACCAAATCCATTGAGCGACGCAGGTTACTAAAGTTACCACCGCTCTCTTCTTTGACAGCCGTGTCAAACATGGCTGTCACTTCGGCGTATTCATCATCAGACAAATCGACGTTAAAGGCATCAATGGTGGCCTGTAGCTGATTCAGTGAGCTGACACCAACGATGGGTGAGGTAACACCCGCAGAGTGGCGTACCCATGAAATCGCTAGTTGTGCCGGATGCAAGTTACGCTCGTCGGCAAAGCTATAGAAGGCGCTCAAGCCATCGCCAAATTTATCCACCCAATTGGTGACGCGTTTATCGGTATGTCCACGTGAATCTTCAGGAATGCCATTGCGATATTTGCCAGCGAGTACACCCATCAACAGTGGGCGGTAGACGGTGATGGCAATGTTATCGACAACGGCTTGCGGCAGCACCTCGACCTCAACGCCACGCTCAATCGTGTTGTAGGGAATCTGGTTGCAGATCAACTGCGCCCATCCGTTGCGCTGGGCAATGGCGTTGCAGTGTGCCAGCAGCCATGCCGGGAAGTTACAGCAGCCGATATAGCGCGCTTTTCCTTGGGTGACAACGGTGTTGAGTGCTTCCATCATTGCTGTCGTTTCCATCGCTTTGCGCGGCCAGTGGATCATGTAGAGGTCTACATAGTCGGTTTGCAGCCGTTGCAAGCTATCGTCAATGCTGCTCAATACGTGGTCGGCAGCAGTGCTGGTGGTCACTTTTGTGCCAAGAAATAGCTTCTCACGACGTGACCCCATGATGCGTCCAAGAATGGCCTCGGTTTCACCCTTGACATACATGGATGCTGTGTCGATAAAGTTGACGCCTTGGTCGATGGCTGTGCTTAAAATGCGGTCAGATTCGGCTTGGTCACAGCGGTCGCCAAACATCATCGTGCCCAGAGACATCTCTGAAACTTGTTCCCCTGTGTTGGCTAGTTCAATTGTTTTCATTGGTTTCTCTCTCCTGAATAAGTTCTTCCCAAAAGTTAAGTGCTTTTTGTTCCATTTTTGATGTTGATTCATCCCCATCGAGCATCATGATTGTGTCTGTCGTTTGCCACAATCGACCAACAGGGGCGATTGTTCGTTCAGCTAAAACCTCGTACAACCGAAATTTTGCGTGACGTTCGTTTTCAGTCAGGAATTGCTTGAACATCGAGAGGTAGTCAGGGTCATGTTTTTGCAGATACTTGATTGCGGCCTTCTCTCCATCCCAACGCAGCCGCCGGGTCTCAAAGTAGTTGAAGAACAAGTCGGATGGCCCATAAATCATCATCCGCAAGTCTGCTGTTTCGAGGTAGAGAGGATCATCTGATGAAAGATAGCGGCGCAATACCAGCAGGTTGTAATTGACACCACTCCACGCCTTCATACCAGACGCTGTGCCTGTTCGCGCCAGCCAGTCCCCTTCTTTGGCTTTCTTCTGTGCTTTTTGCAAGCAGCCTCGTCGGTCAAAGACAATTTGCCCCTCTTCTAGCCAACCAACTAAGCGTCCTGTCCAGTGCCAAAAATGGAGTGGTTCATCGGTGTGCAGAAATTCGTCCAACTGCGTGGTTGTATGAAACACAACATCCGTAAATCGACCATCAATGTTGGTGACGCCCACGTGTAGCGGTATCGGCATTTCCGATAGCACAATCACCAAGTCATAATCGCTGGCGGGATTTAGTTCACCCCGACTTGCCGAGCCAACAATCAGCACACCATCCACTGCAGGGTGGCTACGCAAGCGATCAACAACTTCATCCAAACTTGTGTCGATTGTCGGCGATTTTCTCGCTTTTGGCATTGTGTATACCCTGCCTATACCCTAAAGAAATGGGGTACAGATTTAGTCTGTACCCCATTGTTACACTATATTATACTGAACGGCTGACTGGATGTCTATTCGTAGTCACCCAAGTTTGCCAACATTTCATCTACCTCTGGCGCCATGCGCTCAAAGGCTTCAGCAGCAGTGGCATTGCCCAACCATACTTCGCCCAATTCCTGCTTCCACAATGCATCCCATTCGGCATACACTGGGTGGATTGGATCGTACATTGAGAAGAGGTTGTCTTTACCCGCCAAGAACGCTGCCTTGTTCGAGCCTTCCAGCCCTTCTGGATTCAGGAATGCTTCTGAGTCTTGGAATTCCAAAACCACAGGTGTCATCTGTTGCAGTCCCAACAGCAGATCAACACCCATAGAGTCTGGTCCGGCCAAGAACTTCACAAATTCCCATGCCTCATCTGGATGCTCTGAGCTTGCGCTAACAGCAAAACAGCTACCATCTGCACGGTTGGCTGCAATCGCACCCTCTGGCAGTGGCGCAAAGTCAAAGGCAAATTCTGCATTGGCGAGATAGCGTGGTACACGCCAGTGACCAACAACGTTCATCGCAGCTTTGCCAGCAGCGAACATGTCGCCAATGTCGGCGCGCTGTTCGGCAGAAGGCATAACGCCATGTACATTGATCAGGTCAGCCAGCCACTGTACAGCCGCCACTGAATCTTCTTCAGCACCCAAGAACTCAGTTGGGTTGCGGATGTCATCATACAGCGCATGTCCGGTCTGTGTCCAGACAACCATCGGCCAGTAGTTTGTGAAGACCTCAACACCAAACTGATCGGTCATGCCGTCACCATCCACGTCAGCCGTCAACGCCTGTGCTGTTGCTAGGAAATCATCCCATGTCCAGCCTGCTTCTGGATAGGCTACGCCTGCTTCGTCAAACATCTCTTTGTTATAGAAGACAACCAGTGCTGCGGTGTCGATTGGCAAACAGTACTGTGAGCCTTCCGATTGATAAAGTTCCAAGATGCTCTGGTCATATTTTGCCATATCAATGCCATCGGCAGCGATGTAGTCATCTACGGGCAACAGACCACCCTTTGATGCCAATGCATAGGCAATGTGCGTCGCTGGATAAAATACATCTGGTGCCAAGTCTGCGGCAATCGTGGTCTGGAGCTTTTGGTAGTACTCGCTGCTACGACCGATGTTCTCAAACTCAACCTTGATGTTTGGATTCTGCTCTTCAAACGCTGCGATGACAGGCATGGCAACGTTGTCTACACGGGTTTGATCCCAGCGCATAAACCACTTGATGGTGACAACTTCATCACCAGCATCAGCGTCGGCGTCGGCGGCAGCGTCAGCACCTGCATCACTACCGCTACCAGCTGGGGCTTGTGGCGCACAAGCGACGGCAAACAACGCCATCAATGACACCAAGCCAACAATCAGAAACATGCGTATGTTCGATTTGCGGAACATAAACTTCTCCTTGGTAATATATGATAAAGATTTTGGTAAAGACCTCATGGGATTACAAATCCCATGCTATCATAGAAAACCTGTTAAAACAGGTTATATCCAGCGTGTTGCAGTATACTTTCAGTATACTTCCTGTAATAGACACCGAATTGCATTCGGTGGCACACCCAACAGCACTGAATTATTACAGCTTTACCAACTGAACAAACTATCCTTTAGAGCCACCTGAGCCAACCAATGCGATGCCCCCAATAAAGTATTTTTGGGCAACAAAAAATACCAATAATGGGACAAGCATGGCAAGGGCTGAGGCCGCCATAAATAGATGCCACTCCGTGAAATACTCGGTTTGAAAGGTGTATAGACCAATGGGCACGGTGTATTTGGCATCGGATGTGAGATAGATGAGCGGACCAAAAAAGTCACGCCACGATTCTAGGAATTCAAAGACTGCGACCACGCCCAACGCTGCTGTTGATGTGGGCAGGATGATGTTTGTAAAGATACGGAAGTAGCCTGCCCCGTCAATCTTGGCAGCATCATCTAATTCAAGCGGAATGGTCATGAAATACTGCCTTAATAGAAAGATCGAGAAGGCACTGCCAAAAAAGTTGGGCAAGATAAGCGGG
>JBCCFC010000746.1:0-6866 GCA_039029935.1 Chloroflexota bacterium | reverse complement strand
GGTTTACTTAATTATGTATGTAATGATAAAGATAATGTTACGATTCACTTTTCACTTTTCATTCTTCACGATTCACTCTACCGCCCAATAAATGGCAGGAACGAGAACCATCGCTTTGGCTGGTTTGGCTCTGTGGTATCATCCAGTGAGGTTGGCACACCGACATCAATAGCGGTCTGGCTGTTCAAGCGGAAGACTTGAACATCGGTCAAGTTAGCAGCGTCGATACGTCCGTTGAGCGTGATGGTATCGCCGCTCTGCACAGTTTCATCAACGCGTGTGTTGAGGATGGCCGACCCTGTTTCACCGCTGGCGACTGTGCCGATACGCAACGCACAAACAGTTCCAGCGGGCGCACCATCGGGACATGGACCGCTGCCATCAAGCAGTTGCCACACGGCATCAGTCGTCTGTGTTTGACCCGCTGCACGGACGCCATCTGTTTGCAGACCACTGCCCTCGCTGTCAAAGACTGTGCCTTCTGGGATGACGATGATGATGACCACCTGGGTTAGCTCGTCGGTCTCTGGGTTGCCAAAGGTGATGGTGAACGATGTCTCTTCGCCTGGTGAAGCGGTATTGCCATCCGAAATGACGGCCATATCCACTGCGGCGATGTTTTCTGCGGCGTCAATCACCTCCTCCGGCGTGACACCCTCACCAAAGACCTCCGCCGCATCAAAGCTGTCATCGCCATCGGCAATGGCCTCGTTGATCAGCCCCTCCACAATCACCGCCAATGGTACAGGTGTGCTTGTTGGAATTGGTGTGTCAGTTGGTACTGGTGTACTAGTTGCTGTTGATGTGTTAGTTGGTACTGGTGTGTCAGTTGGTACTGGTGTACTAGTTGCTGTTGATGTGCTGGTCGGTGTCCATGTACTGGTGGCCGTTGGTGTTGGTGTATCAGTCGGCACAGGTGTACTGGCAGCGGTTGCTGTTGGCGTAGCAGTCAGTACAGGTGTATTCGTTGGCGTTGCCGTATCAACTTGCGCAGGTGTATCTGTAGGCACAGGTGTATCTGTAGGCACAGGTGTATCTGTGGACACAGGCGTACTTGTCGCTGTCGGTGTCATTGTTGGCACACTGGTTGGCGTTGATGTACTAGTGACAGTGACCACTGGTGTGGCTGTTGGTGTACTTGTCGGTGTACTTGTCGGTGTACTTGTCGTCGTAGGCGTACTGCTTGGTGTCGATGTAGGTGTCACTGTTGGGAAGTTGTTGTCGATGATGATGCCAATCGCTTCGCCGTCTGCAATGGCCGCATAGACCGGATTACTTAAGACCAACTTGAATGCACGGTTGCCTTGAGCGATGGCAAGGTTATCAATCGGTATGGCAATATTGGCACTGGTTGAACCTGCTGGAATCGTGACTGTACCACTCTGAGCGGTGTAATTTATCCCTGCAATAGCCGAGATGTTGCTGGTTGCATAGCTCACTTGAACAGCGGTGCTACTAGCTTGATTGAGACTGACTGTGAAATTGAGGACTCCACTGGTTTCGTTGGCAGAGGCGTCGTTGGCAGAGATGGTAACGCCTGTGGTCGCACTTGTTGCTTGCACCGTAAATGTGTATGGATTTTCATCCCCATCGTTGTTGCCAATTTCTAGGACAGCACTTTGTGTGCTGGGTGTGGCGGAGGCAAAGGTGACTTGGAATGTGGTTGAGCCAGCAGCAGCCACTTGGGTTGTCGGGTTGGTTGTCACAGTAAAATCACTGGACCCTGTGACTGTAATCGGCAGGTTCACTGTCAACGTGGACGACCCTGTGTTGCGAATCGTGAATGTGCGTATTTGCGCAGAGCCACTGGCGATTGCACCAAAATCTGTGTGGTCCCCTGTGTTGGGTGTCGTGTCCCCTGTCACAATGCTGGTGTTATTGCCCTGCACGTCGATTTCAGGCCGATGAACCAAGACAACATCATTGCCATCGCCACCGACATAGCTGATCATTAAGTTGGCATTGTTAATAGATACGCTATCGCCTTCGGCCAGGCCGTTGAAGGTGCCGATCACCGCATCGGTCATGTCATTGTCAATAATCACGAATGAATCACCTGCTGACGGGACATATGTACCGCTAATTGTTAACGCGCCAGCCAATGTGACTGTGCCCGTGACAATAACTTGGGAATGTCCGTTCGCCACGCCAGCACCAGCAGTTCCGTCAATCGTCACGTGTAAGGTCGAACCAGCAGCGAACTGGCTGGTGGCCGCGCCAGAGGTGTTTACTGTTAAATTGTGGGTTGCGTCGTTGCTGTTTACTTGACCATTGAACGTGATGCCTGCGGTTCCACTATCGGTCAACTTGACGCTCGCGGCCAATATTACATCACCGTTGAATGTCAGCGCACCGTTTGAAACTGTGATGTCATTGCTTAGGGTGATGGCTTTGCTGTTGAGCGTCACCGAAGCGTCGTCGTCCCCTGTGATTTGACCGTTGACCACAATCGCGCCGGTGGGTGAGGCGAGCGTCACTGGGTCTTTGAATGTATGGACACTGGCAGTAATGACACCTGTGCCACTGATTGCGTCACCAATGGTGATGCTGGAGAAGCCATTTGCGAGGAAACCCAACTCTGTGTCATTAAGCTGCAAGCCAGCGTCTGTCGCACCCGCACCGAGATTGATCGCTGCGTTCGCTGTGCGGGGCTGGATCGTCAACGCTCCGCTTGAGTCAAGCCAGCTATTCAGGTTGATTGAGTCGGCGTTTAGGGTGATGTTGCCGGTTGCGGAGCTACCGCCAATCCGACGACCGGAATTTGACAAATTCATGTCCACATCGCCACCAGCACCCGTGCCAGTGATCGTGACGGAGCCTGAGACGGCATTGATGTTTGCGTTTAAACGAAACCCTTCGCCAGAGTTGCCTGCTACAGCCGTGATTGTGACTGAGCCACTGTTGACCGCCCAACTGCCAGAATTGTGCCGAATACCTCGGCTGTTCGTCGCCGCACCCTGACCGCCGCCAGTACCCACGACGATGAGATTGCCACTGCCAGTCAAAGAAACAGTCGCATTAGTCTCATTAAAAATGCCTTCATTCGCATTACCGCCGTTACTCGAACCGCCTCCCTGACCAATAAGCGAAATATCTCCGTCAACACTATTTACCTGCGATGAGCCATCCAGCCGGATACCAGCATTGCCGTTCACGCCATCGCCGCCTGTGCCGTTAATGATAATATCGCCAGCGGTGGCTCCCGTGCCTGTCGAACGAACAATTGCACTTTGTTGCAAATGCACACCGCGCAACCCGTTACCAGTACCACTGCCGCCAGTGCCCGTCAGTGAAATATCTCCAGTTCCGGTGGTCTCAATGGTCGCGCCATTGAATGCCAATGCAGTAAAGGACTCCGCTGTCGCACCGCCCGCATTGGCAAGCATCGTGATCTTGCCGTCAACGGTTGAGACGCTCGACCCGTTGCTGCCGAAAATGTTTCGTTCGGCGGTCAACGTCACATTACCACTGGTGGTGTCTAAATCAGCAGAACCCAACAGACGGATTATATCGGTACCGATATTGATGTCCCCCGCGCCCGTGTTGATGGCCGTGTTGATGTCTGCCTCGTCCGCTCCTGCACCACCATTGATGGCAAAGCCGTTCGTCAGGCTCGCTTGCACGCTGTTTACCGTCACGGTATCATCGCCATCCAGTACATCAACGTTAATCCCTGTGACGCCCGTGTCAGGAACCGCTATCGTCGCTGTCCCACCGCCTGTTGCGCCAGCAATTGCCGTTGTGATGAGCAACCCGCCGTTATCGGTAAGCGTGTAGGTTCCGCTGGCGTAGATAATCGTCAAGTCATCATTGCTGGTGCCGCCATTGATGTCGGTAATGGTCAACACGCCGCCCACCAAGGTCACTTCGGTTTCAGACATAGCAATGAGCTGTGATTCAGCCTGTACTTCAGCCATCATGATGGCCGCACTGGCAGGCATAGTATGCAAACCAAGAAATAGAAAGAGCAGGGTTGACAGAATAAAAAGTTGCCCTGTGATTTGCCTTGCCACTTGTTTTACCATTTGTTTTACCAATGGCAGATGGTTTAGGCTGCGATGACTACTGTGTGATATTGGTTGATATTGATTTGGGATAGGCAAGCAAGATTTCGTCTTCTTTTGCCTCGTCTTCTCTTGCCCCGTCTTCGCTTGATTAGACTGTGTTTTCATAGCAAATACCCTTTTTGATGATGTCGTGTACCAGTTACCCAAATTGCACAGGACATTGGCCGAATAAGGCCAGCCCCATTGCCTGTTATGATAGCCCTGTTATGATAGCCCTGTTGTGATAGCCCTGTTATGTATTTCCATGTTCCCAACACAGCGTATCGAATTCGTCCTAACCAATCATGTAAAAGCGTACTAACTTACGATTTTGCGATATGTAAGGCATAAAATCTGCTTAAAATTACCTTACATAGAATTATTGGATAGAGTGAAGAGAGGTCTTTAAAGATAAGTATTTTCTTTATAAAAATAGCAAAAGTATTCTGTGGATCAGCGAAGCAACAAAAAATTGTAGCATGTATTGTTGTACCAGACACATCATGGCTTATTACGCTAACTTGAATATATAGACAAGATGCGATACAATGAAATTGTAAGTTTATAACATTAACGGACAATGAAATACGTTGATGAAGGTACACACTGGTGAAAAAGCATGTCAAACTTATTAACGATTCATCTATTTAAATATTCAAACTCATTATTTGGGGCATTCCTTCCCCATACTGACCAACTGCTCACCGCTCTAGCTTCGATCAATACACATCCTTACACTTAAAACGTTTTTACATTTAAACTACAACAATTAATTATCTTATTCGCAAGAAAGTGCAGGGAAACATGAAGCAAAACAGCCATACACAGCTTTTCATAACTATATTGACACTTGTCGTATTTTCTGTAGCATGTACTGGTGTAACAAACGAAATTGTCACAGTCGAAGAGGCTGAAGCACCAAGTGAAACCGAAAATTTTCAACTTCAAGATATGATCAATGAGGCTATCGTCGATGAGACTATCATCAGTGAGGAAGTTGCTACGGTTCCGGGGTATGCACCCGAAGGAACGCTGCAAATCGCACATCCATCGAACCACGTGACGTGGGATCCACACAAAGATCAAAGAACGGCATCTTTGCAGTATCTGAACCCCGTCTTTGAAGGGCTGCTGCGCGAGTCAAATGATGGTCGTTCCTTTATCGCAGAATTGGCAACGGGGTGGGTAGAAGATGAAGCAGGTGTCACGTTTACACTGCGTGAAGGCGTTACCTTCCATGACGGCACACCCTTTGATGCCGAGGTGGTTGTTGCCAACTTCAACCGTGTGAAGGAGGTAGGGCACAACGTATATAAGGGGTTATTGCGCAACGTGGCATCGGTGGAGGCCATTGATGCGTTAACCGTTCGTTATCATTACAGCCGTTTTGATGGCACTGTGCTGTTAACTCTCTCTCGCTTTGCAGGCAAGATGATTTCCCCCGCAGCCTTTGCCACTGTACACGAGGGGAACCCGATTGGCACGGGGCCATATATCTACAATGCCGAAACATCTGCACTTGATAATACGTTTAAGGTTTATGACTTCAATCCAACCTATTGGAACAACCTTACGCAACCCGTCGCCCGCGTCGAGCTAACCCACCTCACGGATGGGGCAACTACGCTCAATGGGCTGTATACTGAAACGTTTCATACGATTGCGGTGAGTACGATTACCCAATTGAATCAGGTGATCGCAGATGGCTATAGCATCTCTCGTCAGCCAGCGTTTGGGTGGAGCGTACATATTCTGGATCGTCATGGTGTCATCATACCGGAATTGGCAGATGAGCGCGTTCGTATGGCGATGAACTATGCCATTGATAGAGATGCACTAAGCCAAATTTTTAATGGCGGGCAACGAACAACACAATTCGCATTGCCTGGTGGCTATGCCTTTGCAGATGATATTGAAGACCTGCACTTTGATATGGAGAAAGCGATGGCGTTGATGGCGGAAGCAGGGAACCCTGCCTTGTCGATTGATGTGCCTACCACTGGTATATTGAACGCACGGAACGCATTCCTGGCAAGTTCATGGGAACCATTGGGCATTACGCTAAACATCATCCCTGTCAACAACATCTTTGCAGGCTGCACACAAGCAGAAGGGCGTTTCCCTGTCGCGCTCTGCCCGATCAACGAGCGCCATATCAAGCACTTTGTTGAAAATCGTCTGTTGGAAAAAGGGTTCCTCAACCCCTTTAATCATGTCGATGAAAAGATCAATGCACTCTATGCTGAGGCGGCCTATCTATCACTCGACGAAGCGGAACCGTTCTATGCGGAGATTGTCAAAATTTCTGCGGAACAGGGCTATGTTCTCTATATGGGCTGGTCTGCAAGCCCAATCGCCTATGATCCAGAGCGCATCTCTGGGGTGGAAGCTCGGTTTATCTACCCCGCAACATACCACATCGGCTATATTGATCTGTTAGAATAGTTGATCTGCCCAATTCATCTGTCCAATTCAATAGTCTGCTGGATTTTTGAATGTAGGGTCTTGGTCATCGTTGATATTGAAGATACATTGGTGAAGAAGTCATGTCGAATTTATTAACAATCCGTCTGTTTGGGTATCCAGAACTGTTTCTTTTGGAAAGCCCTCTAAGACACAAATTACCCCATAAAGCATTGGCGTTGCTATACTATGTGGCTGTAGAAGAACAGCCTGTTGGCCGCGAAACTTTGATCGCTTTACTGTGGCCCGATACGCCACCCAAAGCAGGTAAGCAGTCGCTACGAAATCTACTTTCACAGTTACGGAAACCATTGGGTGAGTATGTGGAGATTACGTCACGCACCGTTTCACTGCGCC
>JBCCFC010000745.1:0-6878 GCA_039029935.1 Chloroflexota bacterium | reverse complement strand
CTGATAAACGCGGAGAAGAGTGAACCGCAGATATGGAGGACCGCAGATTAGGAATCGAGGAATATCATCGGTCCCCCTATCTACGGTATCTATATTGTTTTATGTTGAGTAAAGAAGGAAGAGAATGGCTGAGAACAGACAGCTCCTAGAACAAGATATTCTGGAGATGAACAACGAAATCGCTGCCAATGGTGGCAAGATAACGATTGAGGTCGCAGACCGTCTGTACCTCGCTCAGAGCAATGGCATTGGTCACTTTATTGAAGGCATCATCTTTGAAGATACCGACCAAGCCCTTGCCAACATGCGTGGGACATTGAATGAGTCGTTCCCACAAATCACAGGCAATCCTGTCAACCAACTGGTGATGATGCTCGTCAAAACAGGGCCACAGACAGCAGGTCTCTTTGTCACCATGTTGGATGAGGGTGCCATTGTGCCGAAATCCATCTTGGACACGGTCCTCAATATCGGTGATTCTGGCACAGTTACAGGCCGCGTGGAGGGTGGTCAGACCTTCTTGGATGTCGTCAATGGCGAACGGCTGCTGGCCGAACTCAAGGGTTCACTCGGTGCTGGCTTTGTCATGGGCGACCATCTGGAGCAGCAGCTCACGGCACTTGAGTCGTCGATGCGTGATACCTATGGGGCCGTCACCTTTATCGACGACTTTATTGAAGAAGACCAAATCAAACCGGACACCAAGCCGGGTAAATACATCTTGGGCGCATCTACGGTGGACTTGGGTGAAGAGAGCAGCGATGACGATGGCAGCATTGACGAATACACCATCGCCAGCACACCCGTTGAAATCGTTGAGATTGGTGAGAATGGTGAAATCACCAAACGTTACACCGTTCTGGAAGCCGATATCTCGACCTTCCATGTGGTCAATGCCAAGGCATATTCGCAGTTTCGTGTGTTAGAAGATGGCTCTATCCAGATTCTGCCGTTCAACGTTGACAAAACCTACATCCGCCTGAATGTGCTTGAGCCACTGAAGGCGCTCATTGCCACAGAGCGCGAGCGCATTGACCTGCTTGAAGAGGCGATGACACAGGCGCAACAGGACATTGAGGACAATACAGGTCTTGCTCAAACGGCCAAAGAACGTGCCGATGCTGGCTATAACCTTGCAGCCGAAGCCAAGGACAAGGCTGAACAGGGGATTGCGGATGCCAAGACTGCACTCGATGCGGCGAATGCTGCGGCCCAACTTGCCCAAAAAGGTGTAGATGATGCCAAAGCCGCCCATGATGCGGCCACGGCTGCGGGCGACAAAGGGCAGCAAGGAGTTGATGATGCCAAGGATGCTCTGGATGCGGCCAATGCTGCTGCCGACCTTGCCCAAAAAGGGGTCGATGATGCCAAGGCTGCCTATGACAAAACGGTCGAGAATCGTGAACTCATTGACCAGATTTTAGGGCGCAAGGATATCACGGCCAGCCGTAAGCCCAACATCATCGACCATCCAGAGGATGCACTCAACAACTGGGATGGCCGTCAGTGGCACTTCAAGACCACACTCACAGGCGTCGGTGGCCCACGCAAGGTCCGTGTCGCCAGCTATGACTGGAACATTGAGATTGGTAACTGGTATGACGACCCAGCCTCCCAACTCATCCAGCCCTATGGCGTCCGCAGCGTCAGTTTGGACCTCAATCGCGGCAGTGCGCTGATTATCGTCATGACCGACGATACTATCAACACCACAGGCGAGGAGATTGACAGTATCCGTTGGCAGGTGAGTGGTACATCGCTCAATGACACAGAAGAAAGTGTGCCGGATGTGGTCGGTGCGCCAACCGCATCCATTCCGACACCGAGTGCAGCCAATCTCTTCTCTGGTGGCACACACCTGTCACCCGTCTTTGATTGGATGAACACCTCCTTGCCAGCAGGTTCCTATACGGTCACGGTGACTGTCACTGCTGGTGGGCAGGAATTCACCGATACCCATGTGGTCGAACAACCTGTGATGCTGAAGGATGTGGCCTTTGTGAATGGCATTGGTGTGGGTGAGCCAACGGTCTTAGACCTCACCTATAACATCTCACCGATTGAGAATCACTATGACTCAGATATCTCAATCGTCTATGCCGATGGCCGTACTGAAAACTATTACTTCCCAGAGATTGTCAATGTCACGTGGATGGTCTACGAAGGCAGCACTGAAATCGCCTACATGAGCGAGAGTGACCCAACCTATGATGCCAGCGAACTTTCTGAGTTGATCACAGAGTCAAGCCACCTCATCGCACCACACTTTGACTTGAGTGCCTACTCAGGTAAACGGCTACGCATTGAGGTCGAATTGGATGGTTCACAAGGGGAACGAGGCTCGGCTTCCTACACCTATGATGTGCCTTAATCGGTAGCAAAAAACACTATCTTGCCATGATTAAGAACAGGTTGAACAAATCTCATCCGTGTTCCGACCCTATCTGTGTCAGAGAAGAAAGACACAATTAGGGTCGGAACACTTATGGAAGAACATAGATAAATTTCAGTAAAGAGTGATTCAAATATCGCAGATTACAGATGAAAGAAAGGACAAGCAATGAACATACAACAAGCATTAGCAGACAAAACCAAAGTATCCGCACCAGCCGTGCGCAAGGGATCAGCGCGTCATGGTCAGCAGTGGCAGATTATTGCCTCATCGGTGCAGTCAAATCCGGACTTACTCAACCCTGAACGCACCTATGCACCACAGCTCATCGGTGCGGTCGATGCGTGGAGCAATTCCAAAGGCGATGATGTCATCGTTGCTGTACTGGATACCGGACTCGATGAAGACAACCATGAATTCAAGGGACGTGTTGTACACGGGGCCAACTTCTATGATCCCTATGCACCCAGCGACTATGACGATGACAACGGACACGGCACACATGTGGCTGGCATCATCGGTGCGGCCATTGACAACTACATTGGGTCCGCAGGGATTGCACCCAAATGCAAGATTATGCCAGTGAAGGTTCTCAATCGTCGTAAAGAAGGTACATGGGGAACCGTTGCAGCGGGTATCTACCATGCGGTGGACAAGGGCGCCAAAATCATCAACCTGTCGCTGGGGTCAGCAGCCAAGTCCAGCACCATCGAAGAAGCGGTCAACTATGCTTATGAGAACAACGTATTGGTGGTCGCCGCAGCCGGAAACTCATCCAGTGGCACACCGTTCTATCCCGCTGCTTTTGAGAATGTGGTTGCCGTGAGTGCCAGCAATGAATATGACCAAGTGTGGCCTGAAACCAATTATGGCAGTCATATTGATGTCTCCGCACCCGGACAAAATATCTGGAGTACGCATCTCAACAATGAGTGGCGTTGGCTGAGTGGCACAAGCATGGCTGCCCCACATGTCTCTGGCGTGGCAGCGCTGATGTGGGCTAGAAATCCACGATTGAGTGTCCGTCAAGTGCGCGAGTATCTTGTGCAAGGTGTCGTTGATGTGGGCAAGCGTGGCTTCGACCCTTACTTTGGGCATGGTCGTCTTGATGCCTATGAAAGTGTGATGGCGAGTACAGGCAGTCGTCGTCGCCGCCGTGAGCGAACCTCAACCGCCGAAAGTTTTGGGTAATGACGAATAACCCAGAGATACAGACAATTCACGTTGCATTCTGCATGGTCGTCATTCAGACCCTCATCGGGTTGGTGACACCGCTATTGTTGTAGCGTGAATTGTTGATGCCATTGACAAACATTGGCATGGTACAAGAGGAGAAGGTGTCCAATGATTCAATCTATCATTCGTGGTGCAAGCGAGACAGTGAGCTTTGTGGTAGACGTGCTTGAAACCAATTTTATCCGGCTAGAGACAAAACTCTATCACCTGAAGTTGTGGTTTGAGGAACGAGTTGAATCGTTGAGGTAGCTCATGCTGTTTGAATTGGGACATGTACTCGCTGACCAGCTTGAAACAGCTGGCGAGTTTGACGCTACGCCAAAGGTTGAGTTTGGCAAATGGCCGTGTCGCGGTCTCTGGACGATTTGGCAGCATGAGATTGTTGCACATCCAGTCGGCTTGGTTGCTATTGAAGAGGAAACCTCACAGCGTGACACAGAGGGGTATGACCAGAAACAGAAGGCATACCCCTTTGTCGTCGGTGTGCTGTTTTGGGACATCAATCGCAGAACCATGACAGAGCAAGCCGATGGTTATCTTGACGAGATAGAAGAGGCGTTGGGAGAGATTCAGCCAAGCCAACTGACACAGAATGACCAGCATTTTCGGCTGTCACTGCAACGAATTGGTGTGTATTTTGAGGGAGCAGCGCAGTCATTTTGGTGTGCTGCCGGGATGCGTGTCTATCTGGAACGCATTGCCGAGTGGGAAGTCTATAAAGGGATGTGCAAACATGATGAATATACAGACTAAAGTGGTTGTCATCTGGAGAGGAGGCAACACACGACAGGCAGCACGAGGTGCCATTGTCCCAGTTGTTGCTGGCGTGACCTTTGCCTGTGCCGATTTTGCACGGGCTGGCTGTCCCGTCGATACCGGAGAATTGCAAGGCTCCATCTATGGGGAGGCCGATGGCATGAGTGGAAGTGTACGCGCAACAGCGGGTCATGCAGTCCCTGTGGAAGTGCGCACACCCTATCTGTATCCAGCGTTGATGCGGGCTGCAAGTTTGGCACAAGGGCTATTGGGTAGTGCCTCGATTTAAGGACAGATTGACGGGATGCACTGATATATGGATATCTCAATCATTGCACCAATCGAGATTGTGAAGGCATTTGTGTTGAGCCATACCGCCATTGCCGAGCGTGTTGGTGACCGTGTATGGCTCAATGTTACGGAGCCAGCCAAAGGATGGACACCAGAATGCGGCGATGGGCTGATTATCACAACACGAAGTGGTGATATCCATCCTGATGTACCAATTTGGCGACTGTCCTATTATTTCAGAGCTTATGCCATGAGTCCGTTGAAGGCAGAACGACTCTTTACGCTGATCACAGATGAAATTCATGGCTGTGCCAATGTGCCTGTGTTTATCGCTGAACAGAAAGTCGGGTGGTTGGTTTTGTGCGAATTGAGCATGATGCCTGTACCCGACCGGACACAAAAGGTGGGTTGGCCTTATGTCATGGGTGCCTTTGATTTGACGATGACGAGAGGATAAAAAGAGACGCGATGGCGACCAAAGTACGCTTAAAAGAAAACATGATGCAAGACGGTGCAACCCTCTACCGTGCGCCCGTCGGAACCGACTTGCCACCCAAGAAAAGTACGTGGCCTGTTCAAGGCTGGACCGAGTTCGGCTATACCATTGCCCCGTTCGTGACCACGCGTAACACCGAACGCAGTGATTTGGAAGTGGAGCAGGAAGATTTGCCCATTGACTCGACCATTTCATCAGACAATGTTTCTTCGTCCACAACACTCGCTGAACTGACGCCCGAACATCTGGCGATGGCCTTTAACGGCACGATTGATGACAGTGACCCCGATGTGGTCGATATCTATGTTGGCTCAACTGATACCGAACCCGAGTACATGATTGCGGCAGTCGGCAAACGGCTGGATGGCAAACGCATGGAAACCTATTTGTTCCGCACCAAAGTCGAGATGAGTGGTGATATGCAGTACAGCAAGAATGATCCAACAGGGATTCCCATCACATTCTTAACCTACACCGACACGAGTCGTCCTGTTGGGCGGCAAAAGATGGCATTTCGCATTTACATGAGTGATGTTGGCAATGATTAACCATCACGATAAAACGTTGATGGGCAGTGTATCTATGAACGACAGGAATCAACAGGGGAGACTGTGATGAAAAAAGTCAAATTTGAACTGACACTAACCGAGAAAGGTTCTGCAAGAAAATTCAACGTCAAAGAACTGCGGATTAAACCCGCTGAAGAATGGCGTAAAGTTCGTCAAGAGAAAATGGATGAGCTTGGGAAGCCGATGCGAGATTTCTACCAATCGCTCAAAGAAGAGAGTGAGGAACTTCGTGAGTCGGATGACGAGAATGCGGCCAATCTCCAGACCGTTGCCCTTGAGGTCGCGACCCTGGATGCTGAAGCGTTGATTACGCAAGCGATGGATGCCATGCCAGAAATTCGCGTTGACCTGATTGCAGCCTATGATCCCGACCAATTTGAGGAACATCGAGAAACCATGCTTGCTTGGTCGTATCCAAGTGAGCTGGAAAAAGCGGTCGAAGCCTTAGAAAGTATGAGTTACCCTTTAGCACAGAGAACCCAGAATTAAACGTTTCAGGTGGTTGGGGAGAAAACCTTGGTGATTTTGACGAACTCTGTATGGCCGAGTACGGGCTGACGATGGATGACCTAGACCAATGGAACGATGGCCTAAAAGTGCAGTTGGCTGAAATCTATTGGCGTCGAAAACATCAGGAAGCACGATTGCTGGTCATTGAATTGGCCGATGCTTGGGGAGGAGATGCGACACAAAAGTCTCGCAAACCCACCATCCAGCAAGACGATATTGACTTGGAGGACGTGACTGAGATGTCGTCAGAGGAAGTACAGGAGTTCTTTTTGGGGTAAATGAGACACAGAAAGGATGTCGTGTTGAGGAGTGAAGTCGTTATCGCGACTTCCGATTGTAAAAAATACCAACGCTTCGGCATTCACCCTCACAGATGAGTCGCTCTCCAAGATGGGTTGAAATTGGCGAAGCCGTAACGGATGCAATGCGAGACATGCCTCCCGCATACACTTCGTCATCATCATTGCTGAAAAAGCGAATTGCCTCTGGGTCTGGCAGCATGGGGGCTTTTTCGTAGCGGGTTAGAATGAAACAAAATTGAAAAATATGCTTTTCTTCATTGCAATACATCGATGGTTTATAAGATGTTGTGCCTATCAGTGTTCTCTCTGTATTATCTTGCAATGAT
>JBCCFC010000744.1:0-6887 GCA_039029935.1 Chloroflexota bacterium | reverse complement strand
GGGTCGAGCTGCTGATCGATACCTCCCTGTGGCGACCGGAGCAGAGCAGCTCTCTCTACCGGCTCTACCTCGACGATCTGTTGGCGCAGGAATTAGGAATCCTGTATATGTCTATTAGCCTTGAACAGTATAGAGTCTGTCAAAATTCAATTTCTCTATCTGGTCGAACATCGTGAACCTATCTGCGTTCTTCTGCATCCATTTGTTAGTGTCTAGAAAAACGGATGCAAAAGAACGCAGATGGAATAGAATTAAAATTGTAAATCACGATTGTCCAGTTACAAACCAAGCCCATGAGAGTCATCAACTTCTCCGTGACAGAGTACTACGGTGCCGACCAAACAATCCGTTTATCTCCATCGCGACGGCTATGCCCACCATCCCGCACATGCCAGCTTGGCACACCAAAGGGCAAATCAAAGGATGGAATGGGAACCAAGTCGGCATCGGTCAAGGTTGGGCCAAACAATGTCGTATCCACAACGCCATCTTCATCTGGCTGCACGATGGCCTGGACATTGGGCAGCATCTCATTCCAATTTGGTATAACAAATTCCTCATCTGCCGCGGGATGCGTTGCGTTAAAAATCGGCAGGTTGGTGCGATTCGGCCATTGCTTACAGGCGTGTTGTGCGCCGCGACCAAAGGCAATGACCGCCTCAATTGGGTTTTCGTTGACAATTCTGTCCAAAAAGGTATGTCGATAGCCAGCAATGGTCGGCTCGTCGGCGATGTTGCGCAATTCGGTATTAAACTGACCAAAGACGCTAAACAGAAAGGTATTGAGCATGATGTACGAGCGTGTGATGCCGAGCTTTTGTAACACACGCTGTATCCGTTGACCTGAACGACCCACGAAGACGCGATGCGCCAACAATTCGTTAGTGGAGGGGTCTTGCCCCACGATCAATACACGCGCGCTGCCATCCAAACGGCCACGATAGTAGACGGGACCAAAATCTAGACGAAAACGGCCTGCCGGATGATTGACATAGTGGTCGATGGGGGCCTCCGCAAAAAATTGGGACCATGCTACCGACGGCCCCGGATCATGCCTCAGCAACTGTGCATTCACGATGGTCTGGGCGCGCTCAAAAAAGCGATTTTGCCCAAAGTCCGCAAGCGTGTTGATGTTAAACGCGGCTTGCATCTGTGTGGCATCATCTGCTGAAACGCCTTTAAGCGCGTCAATCGGTGCGTCAAGTAACTCTGCAATCGTTTTGTCTTGATGTTGTTTGGTCACGATGTGATTGAAGGATGTCGTCATAGTTGAGTCTCCTCATTTAGATTCAAATTAACAAAATGGGTAAATTGACCGCTGGTGTCGTCTTCAACGGTCATTTTTAACGTGACATCGTTTTGCTGTTTGCGCAACAGTTCCTGAAGATTGAAAGTCACCGTCCCCTGTTGTGCTTGGGCGAAGGGGTGGGCTTGCATCGTGATGCCCAACTCCGCCGAACTGCCTTCAGGAATCTGGATGGTGACATCATCCCCTTGCCGATGAACGGTTGGTCGCCGCATGTGCCAATCCACTAAGGTCTGTGCTGCCGTATTGAGCAAATCAGCATTGCTATTCATTAAATCATGCTGGGTCATATGGTGTCTTGTATCGACACGAACGCCAAAATCCTCAAGGACATCACCTGCATTGAGACCAGTACGAATAAGGCGGCGCACTGCAACATTAAAGTCTGCGCCTTCGGGCAAAGGCAAATAGCTGTCGATAGGCTCTGATCCTTCCGCTGCCAGATGCTGTAGCAGACGATAGGACCAAACATTTGCACCACCTGCTCCCGTGCTGTCATGGACACCGATGACGGGACCCATAGCATGGTCTTGAAAACCGGACGCAAAAATGTCTGCCGCGCTATAACAAAGTGCATCCGTAATCAGCGCAACAGGCCCAAAATACTGTTGCTGGATTTGGGCAAGCCATGCCGACTCTGTGATCGGAAAACCAGCGGAGTAGACAGCACCTGTCTGGATTGCTTGACGGATAGAATCAGTCCAGCGGTCTAGTTGTGCATTTGCCAATTCAAGTGTCGTACTATTTTCACACAGCCGTAAATTGAGTGGTGTGTTGATAAATTGCGCGTGTTGTGGCTCAATCGATTGGGGTGTTAATAGCTGTAGCGCGCCTTCTGCCGCCGGAATCGAGCCGCCGCCATTCCCGCGTATGTCGATGAGTACCCCTGTTTTGGGCATGGTTGCCAAGATCCGTCCTAGCTCTGCCACAAATGACTCGGCAGAAGGCACATTAAATGAAAAAATGCGCAGATGCCCCAATAGTCCAACATCGGTTTTGATATGTCTGGCCCGTATGATGGTCGGCATGGTTGTTGGCAGTACATTGTGCCCATTCATGATCAGTTCATCTTGGACCGTAGACGCAAACATCGCCTTTTTCTTAACTTCGCCGCTGGAAAACAAAATTTTCTTGGCATCTTGAATAGCGTCTGTGTACCCATCCATGCCGACAGCCGTCTGTGTCTCGATAGCTGTGTTTGCGATAGCTGTATTCGCCATATCTTGCTCATGTAAAATTGACTGTGGCATAAAGACATACCACTCCTGCGACCATGCATATTCATCCCCATCAGCGGTCTGATAGCGAATCTCGACCCACGATTCGATAGGCGGCAACCCATGTCCCAGCGGACGGAGTGTCAATGAGTTAAGTCCACGCACACGCCGCGCATCGCGATTCCCACCGGGCAGTTGTTCTGCATGGATGGCAATGGCATCCGCAATGGCGGTCCCATTCCAGTATAGCAACTCCGCCCCGTGCAAGTTTTCAGGCACGTCACGTCCCGTCACCTGAATGACCTTTGATATGATATAGCGATATGTTTCTGTTGCAGCGTCCCAATATTCCTCCACATAAAAGGGCAACCAAGCCACCATCCTGCTAAACGGATAGGGCAGGCGATAGGTCGTGTGCAAATCCCGTAGTGAGTGAAAAATCTTGGTGAGCGACGTGTGGAATTCGCTATCTGCGCTGGTTGTTGTTTGCTGTTCGATTTGATATTGCAGCAATCGAAGCTGTTGAACGGGATCGATGCCATACATGGCTTGCTTGAGTGGTAGATGGACGTAATTCTCGGTTAGAAGCATGAGTGCCTGAGCAACAATACGCAGCCGATCCGCTTTGGTGAGGCTAAAGTCCGAACGCAAAAATGTCTGTAACTGCTGAACGGTTGCATTGACGCTTGGCGGTAAACCCACAATGGCGAGCGCGTTTGGGGTAGCAACAAATGGCTCTGGCATTGGCTCACCATACAATGCGGGCAAATTCTTGACAATAAATGGTGGCAAGTTGGGGGAGGCCGCCAGTTTACCCAGAAAATGTGGATCATCAGCCACGGTGATCGGCTCTAATTCCATTGGAAAGAGCAGCGTACTGAGTGGTTCAGCCGCACCCGTCAAGGCGAACTCCTCCTGAAACTCCAAATCGATCCCAACTACACTCAGAGGTGAGCCAACCGCACCCGCATCCAAACCTTGTTGCACAGCGTTTTCTAACTCGGCGGCAAGCTGTGGCAAATTGCGCAACGCATCTTGTAGTCGTTGTGTTGCCTCGGTCAACGTCAGGTCGGCAACAAGTGGATGAACATTGTCTTGATGCAGATGCAGAATACGTTTGGCATTGCCAACGGTGATGTCCTCTGGGTTGAGCAAGGCAAAGCGGTTCATCAGGCGTGGTTGCCCAACACGTGGAATGCCATCGATCACCACAAGGGTGACGCCTGTTTCACGTGCTTCGATTAAGTGTTGGTATGGATCGCCCATTTTTCCATTGATGGCGATGATATCGGCGCGTTTATTGGACTCGAGTGTCCCAAGTTCTTCGCCCCAATGCAAAATTTCTGCGGCATCGCGTGTTGCCATCTGCACAAGCCGTTCCGCCGAAAAAACACCCCCGGCTTCCTCGCTGGCAAGCCAAGCAACCTTCAACTCGCCCAACAGATTCTTGCTGCCGCTCGGTCCCCAATCGCTACCCAAACCGACCTGTATGCCACTGTCGGCCACCGCCTGCAAATCGGCTGTACCACCGTACAGCAAATAATTGCTTGTGGGTGACCAGACCATTGAGGCATTGTGTGCGGCCATCACCTCAAAGTCGGTGCGATGCAATGCCGTTGAATGGATGCCACAGAGGGCTTGATTGATCGCCCAATTGCCATCATTCATTTGGAGGCGCAAGAACCAACCGCGTGCGGTGTCGTCCGTCCCCTCACTTAAATGCTGCAAATAGCAATCTTCTCGTGCTAATCGTTCGAGATATGACCGTTTCTCCTCTTCGTCATTGGGCGGATTGGCAATTCGCGTCCCAACCCCGTTGACATTAGGTAATAATGGTGCTTCGACATTGCGCACCAGACCCGGAAAAAAGGAGCGTGTGCCAACGCTGTTCAGCGTCACGCCCTGTGAGGTGGTGGTCGCTCCCAACAAACACCGACATTCGACAAAACGAATCAACGCCTCGACCACGTTGGTTGTTTGACCGAGTACCCGCGCTGGGCCGGATACATTGCGTCTGTATGCGGGTCTGCTACGCCATTGACCATTGTTTGAAAATCGTTCTGATAGTTGCCAAAGCGGAATCGCATTGTAGGGCAAATGGTTGTGCAGTTCGATGAGGCCAGGATAGAGCGTGTCACCTGTACGGATGCGCTGGGCAGACTCAAACCCTGACAGTACAGGCTCGTCAACCGATTGCACACCGCGAATCACACCATCTTCAACAAAAATCGTGCCATCGTCTAACACGCCCTGTGTACCCATCGTAACCACACGGCCTTCCAAAACATACCGATATGAACTATCCAACGCTATGGGATTCGTCATGATGCTCTCCTAATCAACAAAGCCGTTGTGCTGAAGGTCAAGTTCCCATAACCCGTGGTAAATATTCATTTTTGCTCCTTGATAGACGGTTTTGTATCGTACAACATCTTTTGCCATGAAGTGTTTTGACAGATACGACGATGAGGCTGTCCGTTGAACCATACAATTCAAAAAAGACTCGGATAATAAGTCTAGTATACAGAGTGATGGAATACCTTTGCAAATCTGAATATCTATCAAAATCTATGATTTTTGAAGAATATCAAACATTCGGTATCGTTTTATGAGATAGAAAACTGGCAGATTTTTATTAGGATATACTTTTAAATCTGTATAAACCGTTAAAATGTATAACATATTCCACGAGGAAACATATTGTATTGACAAGAGTATTTTTAATGCACATTTAATGGAAATATGCTCTATGCTGTATAAGGTCATGACATGTACTCTGTGATTGTACTGGGCCTCCCAGAGGTGGACAGTATCGCAGGTTGGCTACCTGCGTCACAGATAACCAATCTGTGATACTGGCTTATAGTTTTTTGCTCAACCACAAATCACAACTTGTGACACTACAAAATTCCATACTGATCAAAAACGGCGCGCGGAGAACGTCCCGATGCCAGCTCATCACGTACAATATTTTCACCTGTCAGCTTTTCATTGGCTTTGATAAACACCTCTTCTCGAATTGCGGCTGGAATCACGGCCACGCCGTCTATATCCGCAAGGATAAAGTCACCGGGGTGGACCAGCAC
Source organism: Chloroflexota bacterium (assembly GCA_039029935.1). Taxonomy (GTDB): domain Bacteria; phylum Chloroflexota; class Anaerolineae; order Caldilineales; family Caldilineaceae. Next base: position 1,278 of record JBCCFC010000744.1, on the reverse strand, counting down.
ACCGCCACAGGTAATCGACTCATTGACCGATGTGGGATAGCAACGGCCAGCCGAATCGAGCGGGGAGTAGCCGCGACAAAAGCAGCCAAAGTTCATGGCGTTAATCTGGCGCACGTCGCGTACCAGCCCGTCAGTCACAACAGCGTTGACACCACGGGCAGCCGCTGCGGTGGAGAGCAATTCCCCCCAAAGCCCTGCTCGTTCTTCGCCATTGGTGGCAATCACAAAGACATCCCCCTGTGAAACCTGCTCATAGGCCGCAAAGATATGCTCGTATGGGTCATCGACTGGCTCGGTGTGCGGATAGGCATCCAACGTCACCGCTGGACCAGCAATCCACGCGTCTGTCGTTGTAGGGCGGATAGTATGTGCGAGTGCTTGGTCACGGTATCCCAGCGCGTCCATAATGTCGCACACCAGTGCAGTATAGATTGGTTTCCATTCGTCGTACATTGTTAGTTCTCCTTTGTCTCTAATCAACTTGTGAAGCAAACTCTTGTTTGAAATTTTCCAAAATAACCGCTGATTCAGCACACAATTCTGGGAAATGAGCCTTTGGTTCAAGGTTTTCTATCCCGGAAACATCTCGTAAACAATACGATACTATTCAGACAACTCTTTGTCAAACTATTGTTTTTTCGCCAAAAGGCAAAAGTCACACATTTCCCAGAGGTAGCATCGTAGCTTACCAGTGGTACAGCCAAAGCGATTATATGATACTCGCGTGACTTTTGCCTTTTTGCGTTTTTTCAAAAAAACAGAAAGAGCAGAAAGGGCGGGAAGGGACCATTGAATGGCTCTGCTCCTTCCTGTTCTTTCTGCTCTTCCTATTCTTTCTGCTCTTCCTATTGATGATAGGGTGAGAGATAATTGTATACAGTTAGGGTTATGCAACGGTGATGACGACATTGCCCTTTTTGCGTTCTGTCTCGACATAGCGGTGGGCATCAGCGGTCTGCTCTAATGGATAACGTTTGTCAATGACCGCCTGTATCTGCCCAGCCTCAATTAGCTCTTTGAGAACCACAAGGTCTTGCTTGATGGCACTGGCGGACCGCACATAAGAGGCCAGCAGCACAGCCTTTTTGCGACTGAAGAGTGATGTCCAGAGCATGGACAAAATTGTGGCTGCGTTACCCGAATCCAGATACAGACCATCCGGTGTGAGCGAATCTTTGCATTGCGCAAATGACCGTTTGCCCACCGTATCAAAAATTACGTCATAGACTTGACCATTTTGAGTAAAATCTTCTTGTGTGTAATCAATGACGTGATCTG
>JBCCFC010000743.1:0-6892 GCA_039029935.1 Chloroflexota bacterium | reverse complement strand
ATCAAATTGATCAACTGCTGCAAATCAAAAATATTCCACGCCCCATCACCACTCAACTCACCCCTTGCCCATTGGTCAGCCGGATAAAGGGCGGTGTCATTCGGCGTATCGTGTAGAATCATGTTGATCAGCACCTGCAAATCAAAGATGTTAACCGAGCCATCACCGTTGATGTCACCCGGACTGAAGTCACCGGGGTCGGTCGTATCTAGAATGGATTTGACAGCGACGGTATGCGTAGCCGTGTTGTTGCCATAGTTGCTCTCGTTCAGGTGACGGTAGGGGTTGACCACCACTTTGACCTGCACATTGCTGAGGGCATCCACACCCGCATCCTGTGCAAAACCCGTTGTGTCCCAGCTCACGTTGACCTGTGCGCTGCCATTGGCGGGTAGGTTTTCCACAACATCGCTGCCAATATACCAGTCACCCCAGCCGGGCGCATGGGCAAAGAAGGCGGCAGTGAGCAAACCGCTGTCCCCATTGCTGTCATTCTGAATGGTGGCTTGCAGTGGCACGATGTCACCCTCTTCGATGTCGCCTGTCTGTGAACTGCTGACGCGTAGGTCACGTGAACTCAGTGAATGGGTGCGGTTGACGGTGGCGTCAAAGTTGTTGAGCGTAACGGTCTGGTCGCCCGGCACATAGAAGCGCATGGGGACTGCGACCGCACCGCTCTTGCCTGCAAGATAGCTGTTGAGCGCGGTGGCGAGGTTGCCCGTCAACTGACGTGTACTCTGCGCATCGGCACTCCAGTCGATAGAGCCATCATCGCCAATATCGAGAGCGACGCTGCCTGTGCCACCCATGAGGAAGTCAAGGCTGAAGGTGCTGTAGCTCTGTGCATCGACCTGTACATAGCGCAGACGACTCCCCGTTGTCTGCATCTGAAGATTGGTGAGCAGCACTTGCCCCGCTCGGTTTAACGTGATTTTGACAGGCACATCCAATGTCCCGCTTGTGGGTGAACCTTGTGACCGCCAGTAGTCAGTGAAGGCGTTGGCTAAATCTGTCTGTGTGTTCGTTGAGGTGTTGGTCACTGTGCCAGACCATTCGATACTATCATCATTGCCGATGTCGAGTGACAGGGTAGCGTCGGCAGAGATGCCGCTGACAAGGGCGTCGAGTTTCGCTGTGTTGACCATGCCCGCTGGCACACGCAGTGAGATGGTTTGATCGCTTGCTTCGATGAAGTCGAGTTTGTGACCAAACTGGACGATGTAGGTCATGCCCTCATTAAACGTTTCAGGCAGGTTGAGCCGGGTTTGGTTATAGGAGGCCTCTGTCACTTGTTCGGCGATGTGACAACTAAGTGCTAATGTGCTGGCTGTACGCGTTTGTTGCGCTGCCCCATCAATGGACTCACAGTATTCAATAAGAGCACGCCCATGACCACCTCGACCGCCAGAACCAGCATAGGTTCCCCCAGGGGAACCGCCCGAAGTGCTCGTTACAGAGACCTGCCCTGCACTTAGCGAGGCGGTGTGTGCTCTAATGATAATTGAACCACTCGCTCCACCACCTCCGCCGCCGGAATCGCCCCATTTATCTTCGGGGGGTGGGTTATTTCGAGTGCCATTCCCACCTCTGTTACCAAGTGCCGTAATATAGCCATTCAGCGTGATAGTCCTTGCATAAATGACAACGATTCCACCGCCATTCCCACCTCGACCGCCGGGGTTGGAATGATCGCGGCCACCACCCCCACCAGCACCGCCGAAATGCATATTAGATAAATCTGCGTTACCAACTGTACCACCAGCTAAACCAGCGATACCACCTTTATGCGCAGTACCCGCAGTGCCAGCGGTACCATGTCCACCGCCACCGCCGCCAGGCGCGCCTCCAGTCTTTTGTACCCCACCGCCACCACCATTGCCATGAGCATATACCTGCCATAGCCCCGTACGATAACTATTCTCACCAGTTTGTGCGGTTCCTCCTCCTTGATGTTCAGATGAATTATAAGAAATACCCCCTCGGAAACCATAACCGTTTGCATGTATGCCGCCGCTGACATCAAGAGAGACTTGGCAGAAGATAGCCAGAATGCCGCCATCATATCCATTCCAGGTGCGCAAAGGTGTCACTGTTCCTGTCACATTACAGATTGAGTACTGTGGCACACGAAGTATCTGCGCACGATTGTAATTGCCGCTGTTGGTTGAGTAGGTACATTGAAGTGGTTTTTCCAATGTATAGGTTGCTGTGCCACCACCAAAATCAGAGACCGCCTTGTTAAACTCCCAACATCCAACACCAGAGCCTTGGGTTTGATGGATCAGAACAACATCGCCTGGATTGATGCGTGAAACGCCATAACGATCTGTCACACTCAAACTGGTAGAGCCTTTGCTCCCACTGACATAGCCTGCACCAAATCCATTGTTATTATTGAGATTGCCATTGGTTGGCATCACTCCATCGCTACCATCACCAAACAATTCAGAATATGCTGCTCCTTGACTAAAATCCGTCGCATAGTCGCCCACGCCTTTCAACGCGCTATATTCGCTGTCGTATACCTTCGCAGGGTGCAGACTCGCTGGTTCAGGTCCAAGTTCATGCTCAAATGTCACCCAATTACCTGCACTATGACTGCCTGTAATTGTTACAGTCACATCCAGCGGACGTTGCGTCCCACTAGCAGCAACATCAGGTGGGGCTGCGGTAATCGTGCCAACAACGCGCAGTTCACGGCTCGGTGTATCGGGATCGCTCGATTTCAGGGTCAGCGTCTGCTCCAATGCACCAACGGACAGGTCAGCGGTATTGAGCAACAACTCATAGTCACCTACACCCGCCGCGCCAATCGTGCGATTGCCCGTTGCCAGTGAAAAGCCAGTGGCGGGGCTGAGGTAGGTGTAGAGACGACCATGCCCAGCATTGGCAAGCGAGAGCGGATAGGTTGCCAGTGTGCCTTGGGGCAATGTCCCGACATTCCAAGTCAGTGTACTGTCATCCACCGCCAATTTGGGGTTGGGGTCGGCTTGGAAGCTGGAGAGTGGACGGCCAGCGGTGTCGAGGATGTTGCCTTGGTAGTCGGTGAGGAAGGCCAGTACGATATAGTCGCTTTCGTCATCATAGGCGGGGCTGAATGAAGCCGTGTTGACAGTCACGGGTGTGTAGGTTGGTCCCGATGGCAGGGTGACATTGGTTGGCACTTCGGCCACGACATCACCCGCTGTGTTGATGAACTCAAGGAAGAGGTGCGCATCGGTCAGCGTTTCCCCGGTTGGGTTGTTGACCAGCAGGTTGAGCGCGTTCTCACCCGTCTCAAAGGACGCATCGGTGATAAGCTCAACGCCCACATCCCCCAGCATCATGCCTGCAAACGGATTGAGGTCGTCAGTCGGTGCGCTCAGGGACATGGCATCAGGTGGCAGCACAAAACGGTGGTTGCCCTGTGGGTCGTTGTAGGAGACAATCACCAGTGGTTGTGTGTAGGGTTCACGGTTGATGGTGTATTGGAACGTATCACGAGGTGTACGCGCTTCAACAACAAAACTCTCGCCATTGCTGACCGAGCCGCTGTAGAGGGCCAACGTAACGCCAAAATTACCCAATGGCAGAAAAGTTGGTGATTGATAGCCTGCCCCAAAGGAGAGAGAGCCACTGTTGCCCACGCCATCGTTCCAGTTGAGTGTCCAGTCACCACTACCGACGCTACAGCCACCCGAACCGCAGCCACTCACTGTAAAGGTGTAGTCCCGTTCCTGACCACCCGTGTAGTAGCCACCCACCGCAGGCACAGCATGGCCGTTTTGGTTGCTGGTCCAGTTCTCTGGGATGGGCGAACGCATGGCGATGCGACTGCCGACGATGACCTGATTGAGCGCACGGACGCGCCCCGACCCACCAACGGTGTTGTTGTTGATGGTAATCGAGTCATCCGGCGCAACCATCACCGCCTCCATGCCATAGGCATCATAAAACCCGCGATTGAGCAGCGAGAGGGTGGCGACAACGTTGTTGCCCGTGCGTATCTGATGTAGTCCCGCTAGCACTTCGGGTTGCGGGAAAGAACTGGCATCATTGGCATCGGTCCCTAGCCGCGCCTCTGAGCGGTCGCTAAAGCCATCCAAATCGCTGTCCTTGTTAAAGCGGAACAGCACCGTCGATTCGGGAGCCGCCATTGAATTCTGGAAGCCCTCACTGCCATCACCCAGACCATCGGTATAGACATTCCACCAATCGGCAGTCGAGAGCGTATGCTTGCACCATAGTCTCTTGCTGGGGAAGTCGCTGGGGCGCAATGGCTCCTGACACCAAGAGGGCGTGTTGTTCTGGTCATAGCCCTGCTCCGGTGTCCAGATAGCGATAATGCTGTCATTGTCATCGGTTTCGTAGGGGAAGTAACGCATCAACACATCAAGAACCGTCTCCTGTCCCCATGTCGGGATGAGATAGGTGTCAATGGCTTCATTGCCGTCGTCCGTGCCATCCTCAATCGCCACCATCATGCCCGCATTGGCCGCATTTTGATAGAACAGTTCATCTGCACCATAGCTAAAATCCTCGACCACAATGCGGATGGGTGCGCCCAGATCAATCGCCTTCATCTGTGCCAAACTCAACGGAATGCGGCGTGATGTATAGGGATGTTCCTCGCTGGGCATAAAGTTTTCAAATTTGCCATTGCCCCCCACATCCTCCGCCACAAAATAAGTGTAGGCCGGGTTGGGGTCATCACCGATATAGAGGTTAAAGGTGAGGTTGGCGATTTCACGGGCATATTCGGTGCCCGTATTGCGGATTTTGTAGGAGAAGGTGAGGTCGGCAGTGTGGGCCGCATCAACAGCCGTTGCCGTTCCCCATGCTTCTTCGCTAGAGAAGGCTTGGCCGTTGGTGACGGTGTGTTCTTCGTATTGGGTATGTGTTGTTGTTTTTGAGCCGCCAACAGAACTGCCAGCACTTTCAGTCCGCTCAGGGCGTTGTACAGGATGTGAAATATTATAAACAGGCTGGACTAACGCTGAAGAAGAGGTATTCTCATATCTTGTACCTGTACTATGGGCGGGTCTATTTTGAGACTCAGTTTGCTCTGCTGGCACAAGTGTTGTCTGTGGTGTCTCGGCAAAACATTGAGGACCTGAAGCAGGATTACTTTGTCCTGTATCACACTTATTGGCTTTCGCCTGTTCTTGGATAGAATCCATCTGATCCAGCATATCTGAGGCCATGTAAGCACCTGCGCCAACAATTGCTACACCAGCGGCCAGTCCACATACAACAGTTGCAACACACATTGCACCGCCGACGAGACCTGCAATTGTAAGCGCACCTCCGGCCATTTTTAGACCAAAACTTGTGCCACTAGCATCAGCAGAACGGTTAAACTGAGGATTCAAGATACGATGATGTAGCGGTGTTGTCGTGCTGACTTCCTGCCATTCATTCCATGTAACCGTATCGGCAACACTACTACTTGTCCCCTCTGTCTTAGCTGTGCTATATGATCTCTCCGACCCTTCACTAATCACATGATCCGTCGTCACCACCGTCACCGTCTCCACCTTCAACGACGACGCCACCACATCCACCTCCGGTACAGGAAACGCCGCCACCAGCGGATGATTGCCCGGTGACTCCACCCACGACGGCATGGTCGAACCCACAAAGCCTGTATCTTGGCTGCGCGGCAGATCACCATAGCCACAAAACGAGTCGCCCCCCGGACAATCGGTCACACCAAAGAGTTCCTGCCCATCATCAAATTTGTCATTGTCGGTCGATTCCCACGGCACACGCAGTCCCGTGTTGGGTCCCGTTTTCAGTCCCAATTCCTGCAATTCGGCCAAATCGGGCACAGAGTCATAGTCATCATCCACACAGCCATCAATATGGCGCGGCCACTGCAAAAAGGGCTTGTTTGTGCTGGGTGGGCCAGCGAGCTCGTTGTTGAGCCACGCCTTGAGCGCATCAACTTCCACACCATCGGCAACCCCGTCAAAATCACTGTCTGCCCGCGCCGGATCGGTACACCAAAAGTACTCTTGGTCGTCGGTCAGCCCATCGTTGTCACCATCCACCATCGGTGATGTCCGCAACGTCATGCGTTGGCTCGCACTCAATGACTGCACCGATGTCCGCACCGCCGCCCGTACATCCGCCCGCATATCTGTACGTGATGTGCCAGCCGCCTGCACAGCACTGAGTTGCTGCAAAAGCGGTTGAATGCTCGCCGCCAACGTTTGATTGGCCGACGCCAATGTCTCGACCGCATTGGTCTCGGTCGGGTTAAAGCGTAGCCGCGCAAGGTCAGCCAGTTGCTGGTCATCCACAAGGACCAGCGCACTATCCTGCTCCTGCGCCAAAATCTCTACACCCAACCGTTCCAGTGTTCGCCACTGTATATCTGTGCGTATGGTCACGCGTGTGCGGAAGAGCAGTCCCGATGATGATAGGGACGATGAATGGGATGTTGGCTTGACCGCAACGCTGCTTGACTGTGCCATCAATGATAGTGGTGTGCTGGTGAGCAAGAGTGCTGTCACCAGTAGGATTGAGATGAATGTTTTGGTTGTATGCGTAACCGTGTGCATGATATTGGTTATGGTTCCCTTTGTTTTCTTTGACGTATGAATTACTACAACGGATTTGGGATAGGGGAACGGATTTTTCTCGCTCGCAGATGTCGTAATCCGTTCCCTGCCTTAATCCGCTGTCGTATGGTTTTCAGACGAAATTACTACAACGGATTTGGGCGCAAAACGGATTTTTTTCTTGCGCGCGGATGCAGAAATCCGTTCCCCACCCAAATCCGCTGTAGTATGGTTTCACTCACATAGATATAAACCACGTTTTTCCTGATTTTCCCGAAAAGATTTTGCCGAACGCTGAAATTGCCTGTGCGGTGAGTGGTGGGGACCTCCGGTAGGTGTTCAATTTT
>JBCCFC010000742.1:0-6896 GCA_039029935.1 Chloroflexota bacterium | reverse complement strand
GCTTACTGAAAATAACTATCGTTGGGTTCCACGTACGCCCGCATTAGCTGCTGGACTTACTGACCATATTTGGACCTCTCATGAACTTTTTTATTTCAAAGTCCCGCCTCCACCTTGGATACCCTCAGAACAAAAAAAGACCTTCAAATAAAACTGAATTAACGTTATTTAACACCCTCTTGCACTCCCCTTTTAAGTGCGGTCCTACCCACAATGTCATAGAGCGTCAATGCTACCTCAATACGCTGTATCCACCAATCATAGCCCTGCTCTTTCATGCGCTCCCAGCGGTAAAGTGGATTGCCCCATAGTTGACCTGTCTCGCTAAAGTAGTCTGGGGGAACGCCTGCGACAATGGTAGGCTGAAATTGGTCATCCAACTCAAATTCGGCCGGATTTGACCACGCGTCACTGCTATCCATCGCCACAAAAATCGGGATGTCCCCAACAATTTGAATGTCATGTTGATTGGCATACGCCTTGACATGCTGCCATTGGTGGGCAAAGAGCCATTGACTAAACTTGGTGGCATGGATGGCATCGGCGTAGGTCTCAGTTGCTGTTTCTAGTGCATCGGGTTGGCGGCTACGTAGAGGCATCGGCCACTGATTCCAAGGTAGCCCCCGCTGTGCATCTTTTAACGCCATGAATAGTGCAAAGTCGTCTAGCCAGATTTGATTCTCCGCACAAAAGTGTTCAAACGTATCCTTCTGGCTCTGGGTAGCCTGACGATAAAAGTGATTGGCAGCACGATAGAGCAGAGGACGTTTCCAATTGTAGAGCAGGCCATAATCGACATGATGGGACGGTGCTTGTGGCGGTGTGACACGCTCTGTGGGATTTAGCAGCCCTTCCTCGACCATCAGGTCCAAATCAATCAGATACGGGTTGCCAGCAAAGGTGCTAAAACTTTGATAGGGGCTGTCCCCATAGCCTGTAGGACCGAGCGGCAGCACCTGCCAAAGCGTTTGATGGGTTTCATGTAAAAAATCGACCCAATCCAAGGCAGCTTGCCCCAACGTCCCAACGCCATAAGGGCTGGGGAGAGATGTTGGATGGAGCAATAGCCCGCTTCTTCGTTGATTCATCTATGGTTTATTGCTCCTTGTGCTGTTCATGGTTCATAGAAATAATTATTCACAATTGCGCGATGCTAACTGAGCTATGGTAGATTATTGCTATTAATGTAATACTTGCTAGATATTTTATAGCCTGTATTACGGGTGTTACGGCTCAAGAATAACAAATTCGACCTCTCCAAGCACAAGCCGGCCTTTTTGAATTACAACACGGTAATTACCATGAATTAACTTTTTGTCACCTGAAATTTGAGTAAAAAATACACCGGGATTCAATTTAACAGTGTCATGGTATATCACCTTATTTGCTTGATAAGTATAAAATGTGGCGAAATACTTTGTTGTTCCATCTACAACTCCACATAAGTAAACTGAATCCTGTGGTAAAGAAATATTTTTGACAGGTGTGTAAGATAAGTCATCTAAGCATATATTCATTTCCACAAGTCGTGCATTTGCAGTTGGACCCCACTCTCCAACCGAGTGTAAGTAGACTGCAACTGAAATGTAGATAGATAGAAAGATTATCCCTGATATAATAAACGGTTTTATATTCTGTTTTTTCTTTTTTGACATGCGGCTCAGTTTGTCAGTGTATACAAAAAATGACAAACCCTCTGAAAACTGAATTTATAGTCTTATACGCTCGATAACCACTGTGCCGTTGCTTGCTGCACCCCAAACGCCAACAGCGCAGCACACAGAACAACCCACCCAATTTCCACACCCATGCGCTCTTCTTCCTGAATGGGTTGAGGTCCCAGCACAACTACATCTGGTGTTTTGTAGCGTGGTAGCACACCCCAAGCGACAATCGCCCCACCGAGTAGCCCACCAATGTGTCCCCAGTTGTCAATGCCGCTGCTGGCAAGCCCAAAAACGATATTGATACCGATGACAGCGAGCATGTTTTGCAGAATTGAGCGACCTCGTTCACCAAAGTTTTCGCGATAGCGCAGAAAGTAGACAGTTGTTGCTCCTGCCAACCCAAAAATTGCGCCCGACGCCCCTGCGGAAATCGCCAGTGAGAATGCATAGCTGGCAAGGCTTCCCGCAAGGCCCCCTAAAATGTAAATGGCTGCAAAGCGCAGATGCCCAAAATAGCCTTCAACCAGTGGTCCTAGTGCATTGAGTGCGTACAGATTAAACAGAAGATGGAATACCCCAATATGCAAAAACATGGCCGTAAAGAGTCGCCATGTTTCGCCCTCAATAGCGATTGCAGGTGTGTACTTTGCACCAAATGTGACCAGCACTCTGGTATCTTCTGTGCCGTTCAAAATGCCAAAGGTGATATAGCCATAAACGATCATGGCGACAAACACCACAAGATTCATCACCAATAATGTGCGCGTGATCGTTGGTGGACGCATGGGGATAAAAAAGCGGGGTCGGGCAGTTTGTTCGTCATGCGGTTGCCCTGATATGTTTTGCATAGATGGTTATTTCCTATTTATAGCTTTACAGGCGTCCAGTCAACACGACTCTTCTCTGCCTGGATAATACTTAACACTTGCTGCACGGTATCTTGGTATCCCTGATCACGATTGACGACAACGTAGTCAAACTCAGCATAACGTTTGAGTTCTTGGCGTGCGGTGGCGATGCGCATCTTTAATTTGTCTGTGGATTCGGTTTTGCGCTCTCGTAGCCGTGTCACCAGCTCATCCTCGCTCTCGGCTGTCAGGAAGATGGTGACAGCATCGGGCAACAATTTACGGATGGTCGCTGCGCCCTGTACATCAATGCGCATGATGACATCGCGCCCACTTTCCAGTGCCTCGCGCGCATGTCTTTTGGGAATGCCTTTATAGTCGCCATAGACAACAGCATATTCAAGCAATTCATTGTTCTCGATCATTTCGGCAAACTCGCCAACCGAGATAAAATGATAATCAACGCCATCAACCTCACCTGGTCGAATTGGGCGTGTCGTCGCTGTCACCACAAAGTAAAAATCGCACTGCTCTTTCAACAATTGTAACGTGGTGTCTTTGCCAACACCACTGGGTCCAGAGATCACCACCAACAGGGGTCGAGGTTGGCTGATGATTGAGTATAGATGTGCATTCGTATCAGCAGCCTGTTTTGGGGACAGGTGCTGATGGGTTGAAATTTCGTCAGAATTTGGTGTTTGTTCAGATGCCATATGATTGTTTTAATTTTGAAAAAATTGTAGTGTTCAATAACATGAGGGGGACCATAAGTGTACGCCCCTGCAATACCTCTACTGTGTTATTGATCGTTATGACTCCGCTGAAAAAAGTCCGACTTCTGTAGAGTTTGCTAGTCGCTACCACTGGTGAGAAGTCGGACTTTTAAGCGATTTTGACCTTTTTTCAGCAGAGTCATCGTTATACATTTTTGAAAAAGTAATAGTCTTCGACCTCTAGTAGACGAAGAACCGAAAAATACCATGTTAGACAGTATACCCTCATTCTACTTGTACACGAAATTATAGCTTGATTTGTAAAACATTGAGGGCTATTTGAGGTCTATTGGGACGCAAAATTCGACCTTTGGGAGGTGTCCAGAGAGGATTGGGGCAAGCTAATTATTTGCGGACACATCCAGAAAGTCTTACCCCGTAAACGCCTAGATAGCCACAGAGAGGAACCAAAATGCCAATATATGAGTATGTTTGTTTAGACTGTCGAGACCGTGTCAGTGTCTTCTTTCGTAAAATGAGCGAAGCCAGTGATGACGCGGCCCGTTGCCCACAATGTCAAGGTGAACGACTTCATCGGATAGTCAGTCGGGTAGCCGTCATGAAGTCAGAGGACAGTCGTATTGAATCCATGATGGATGATTCATCGCTTATGGCAGGGTTGGAGAATGAGGACCCGCGTGCGCTTGCAGGATTTATGCGCAAGATGAGTGATGAAATGGGCGAGCCGATGGATGCCGAGATGACCGAAGTTGTGGATCGGCTTGAATCCGGTGAAAGCCCAGAAGCAATCGAATCAACGATGCCTGATTTAGGTGGGCCAGATTTAAATAATAGTGCTAGCCTAGCTGACTCGGACTAACTGGAGTATCGAGACAGGGAGATTGGTCCAATGGACCCATCTAGGAGACCTCAAAGCATCTCTAAAAGCGCTATCGAGTTTACTTTATTACGAGGAAAGAATCATGACAAAATTTGTAATTGAGGGGGGCAACCCCATTGCAGGAACCATTAAACCCATTGGTAATAAAAATGCCATGCTACCGCTGTTATCCGCCTGCTTATTAACCGATCAACCTGTGGTGTTGCACAATCTTCCACAAATTGGCGACACCTTGACCATGTGTACCATCTTAGCCGGACTTGGTGTTGAAATCGAACATTTTGGCAACGAAGCAGATGGATATGGTGTGCGTCTCAACGCCAAGAACGTGCATAACACCAAACCAGATGCTGCACTTTTTAGCCAGATTCGTGGCTCGTTGACCATGATGGGGCCGCTGCTGGCGCGCTTTGGACATTTTGGTGTGAGCAGTAGTGCTGGCGGGGATGACATTGGTCGCCGTCGTATTGACACCCATCTACAGGTGTTTCGCGAACTGGGGGGCGAACTCTCGAAAAATGGTCAATTTGAGTTAAAAGCCAATGGGCGTCTTCAGGCTAGGGATATTCTGCTGGATGAAGCCTCTGTAACCGCTACAGAGAATGGTATCATGGCAGCGGCCTTGGCAAAAGGCACGACTGTATTGCGCAATGCCGCCAGCGAACCACATGTACAGGATGTCTGTCATCTGTTGGTCAAAATGGGTTGTCCTATCGAAGGCATCGGCAGCAATACACTGATCATTCATGGGCAGGAAACCTTGGGGGGCGGCGAAATCCATATCAGCCCTGATTTTGTCGAAGTTGGCAGTTACATTGGTTTGGGGGCGATTACGCCCGGTGAGTTACGCATTACGGGTGTTGTGCCAGAGCATCTACGCATGATGAATATGGTCTTTGCCGATAGGCTGGGTGTGCGAATGCATTTGGACCACGATCCAACAGCAAGGGTCGATGAGCAATATACATTGGTAATTGAAGGTGACCAGCAGTTGGCGGTCCGGCCAGACTTTGGGGGGGCTGTCCCCAAAATTGATGATGCCCCTTGGCCTGCATTCCCACCGGACCTCATGAGTATTGCGGTTGTGGCAGCAACACAGGCACAGGGGACCGTGCTGATTCATGAGAAAATGTATGAAAGTCGTCTCTTCTTTGTGGATCGGCTGATTTCGATGGGTGCGCAGATCATTCTCTGTGATCCCCACCGTGCCGTCATTGTGGGTCCCAGCCGTCTGCATGGCGAAGAGGTCAGCAGCCCAGATATCCGTGCGGGCATGGCACTGGTGCTGGCAGCGTTGGCAGCGGATGGTGTCACGACCATTGGCAATGTGCATATCATTGATCGGGGCTATCAACGTATTGATGAGAAGTTGAATGCGTTGGGAGCGAGTATTCGGCGGGTGGAAGAGTAAAAGTTGAAGAGTGATTAGTGATTAGTGAAGAGCGAAGAGTGAGGAGTGAAGAGTGAAAGTGGTTGAGGTTTGGGGGTTCAAATGGCCGCGTCGCCCGACGGCTATTGCGAGAGGCACTTTTCTGGGAGAAGATGAGTTTGGCTGTTGGTTGGGCTTTCGGTGTGGTGATCCTTGGTGGACACAGGACCGTTCACAAACAGGCGTGTTTGAGGAATCGCTTGTCAAGCTCGTCCCCAATGGTACGTTTTGGACAGCCTGCTTTCATCCTGTCGATCCGGTGGTTGATGTTGATATTGTGCTGCCTGTCTCTTGGCGCGGTCATGTACTTGAGGAGGTTGACCTTGAGCTAGATGTGTTGCGGTATGCTGATGGGCGTGTGTTGGTGCGGGATCGGGATGCGTTTGAACAGGTGCGATTGGGTTGGGGGATACCCGAAGATATTGCCGTACAAGCCGAGGCTGCTTGTGCGCAGATACTAGCGCGTGTTGAATGCAATGAGGAACCCTTCGGTACGGTTGGGCAGGCATGGCTTGAATGCTTTTTGTCCAAGGTTGAATAGGTACAATCAATTGTATTTTTAGAAGAATGATGGATAGACAATCCACATGACCAAACTACAAAGTCTGTAACACGGATTGTCTATCCACTCAAGCTTACCGCTTTACAACAGGCAAATATACAAATACGTTGTTGGATTCATCTTGCGGTGTATTGCTCCTTGGTATATGTGTCGCAGAGATATCATCATACAACCCGCTCATCAGCGGTGCCAACATCTGAATTTCATCAGATAATCCTATTCGCTCAAAATGTTCTACTGATTCGGCCTGCTCAAGTAGACCATTTTCAATGAAATTAGCCCAGCCCCAGCCGATAGTCAAGTTAGGGAAAATATCATCTTGCACATACTTTTGAAGAGCGGTCTGATTCTGGTTGGAATTTTGAGCATAGGGGTAAAGATGCCAATACCCTGCGCTTTTTCCAAATTAATTTCTATTGTTTTCTGGCTTGAATCATGAAAAAATCTGCCCGATACCGTTCGTGTGAAAGCGACAAATTCTCTCAGTTCATGAGTCACCTGATTGGCCCTTGTGCGAATGTCCTTGTCGCTTATACCTATGAGTTCCGTAGCAAGCCCCGCCAAATCAACATAATAATCCAACTCTTCATTAATATGATAGTCGCCCGAATCATAGATTTGCACATTGGAACGGATGGTAGGACCGCACTAAAGAGTGGAGTCGCGCCCCAAATTGACAAAAAGGTGCAGTAACGAGTAAGATACTGCAATGAGTAAAAGACTGAGATTGCAGTCTGAAAATATAAGAGTCAAAGGGGAAAAAGGGATGGAGACAG
>JBCCFC010000741.1:0-6903 GCA_039029935.1 Chloroflexota bacterium | reverse complement strand
GAAAAATCCGCTCTTCCCCTGCACCCACTACAATAATATTTTCAATCAAAAACAAACGCCATGAGTTCCTCTTCCCCCGATGCGGTAAAAACCGCAGAGTTACTCATGGCGTTCTGTCAGTGCGAGACAAACATACCTCCCCCGAATGTGGCCGTAGCCACGGTATGTTTATCTACACACGATTGATTTCAGTCTAGCACGGTTTTTACTCGCTGTCAACCCCCAAATTTTCTAAATTTGCAAAATTTATAGTTTTTGCAAACCAAAATGCCATTGTAAGCTGGCAAACTGTCAAAACCAAACAAACTTTTTAATCAACAATCGCTTGGTAGGTCAGTACCCGTAGTTCACGTCGAATCGGGTAAGTCGACGAGGGCATCAGTTGTGTCAAGAAAATTACATTCATCTCCTCAACCGGATCAATCCAGAAGGCTGTACTTGCAGCGCCACCCCATGCATATTCACCGGCAGAACCAAGAATCTGTGACGCTGGTGGATTCAACACAACGGAGACACCCAGCCCAAAACCGATGCCATCATAGGGGGTCTCGCTAAAGACCGCTTGCCCCATACTGGTGAGATCACCGCCACCAGGTAGATGATTAGAGGTCATCAACTCCACTGTTTTGCGTCCTAAAAGCCGTGCGCCATTGTGTTCGCCTTTGTTGAGCAACATCGTGCAGAATTGTTGATAGTCTGCGATGGTTGACACAAGCCCGCCACCGCCAGAGAAGAAGGTTGGTTTGGGTAGATAGGTACTCTCTTTGGGGTCGTCAATCAACTTGTAGCCATTCTCGTCGAATTGGTAATTGGCGGCAAAGCGTGACACTTTGTTGGCTGGCACATGGAAACCCGTGTCAACCATGCCCAGTGGCGCAAAAATGTGTTGCTCAAAATATTCATCCAACGGTTGACCTGAGACAATCTCAACCAGATGACCCAAAATATCGGTTGCCAAGCTATAGCTCCAGTGGGTCCCTGGCTGGAATACCAACGGTATCCCCGCCAGCTTCTGCACCATGTCGCGCAATGTGCCTTTGCGGTCCATCACGCGCTGTTGGTTGTAAAGCTGGTCGACAGGGTGGTCGCCAAAGAAGCCATAGGTGAAGCCTGCCGTATGCGTCATGACATCGCGAATGGTGACTTCACGCTGGGTAGGTTCGGTTTCGATATTGTTGACATCACCGCTTTTGTAGACAGCCAAGTCTTTAAATTCAGGGATAAAGCGAGAAACGGGATCATTTAGTTGAAACAGACCACGTTCATAAAGCATGAGCAGAGCAACACTGGTAATCGGCTTGGTCATCGAGTAGATGCGATAGATGGTGTCTTCTTGTACGGGTGCATTGGCGCGCACATCGCACAGACCATAACGGTATAGATAGGCGGGCTTGCCATGCCGTGCCACCAACACCATGTAGCCGGGCAATTTTTCCTCATCTACATAGCGATTGAGCCGTTCTGGAATATAGTTGAGCCGTTCTGTACTCAGACCGACGCTTTCTGGCGAGACAAGATTGAGCATTGTTTTTCTCCTGTGATTCTAGTTTTATTTGTGCAGAGTGTTTATGCATACAAGCATTTTACTTATTCTAATTAAATGTGATAGGCTACGCAAGTAACACACATTCTTAATAGCTGAACCAAAATCAAGGAGAATCATCCATATGAGCAAGCGACATATTGAAACCATTGCCATTCAAGCGGGCAGAAATTTTGACAGACAAACGGGTGCTGTGATGCCACCAATTCACCTCACAACGACATTTATTCGGGGTAATGAGGGCGATTTCGTCTATTCTCGTAGCGGGAATCCCAACCGCCAAGCATTGGAAGAATGTATGACCGAGCTTGAAGGGGGTGCGGGGTCAATTGCCTTTGCGTCAGGCATGGCAGCGGTGGCTGGTGTCTTTCAATCGCTGGGGCAAGGCGATCATGTAATCTTACCCGATGATACTTATTTTGGGGTACGCAAATTGGTGGCAGATTCGCTGGCGCGCTGGGGATTGGAACACACGATGGTAGACATGACGGATTTGCCAGCGGTGCAAGCGGCCATGCAGAAGAACACCAAGTTGGTGTGGATCGAAACGCCGTCGAATCCCATGCTCAAAATCACTGACATTGTAGCGGTTGCCAATATTGCGCATGAGGGTGGCGCATTGGTCGGCGTAGATGGCACATGGGCGACGCCGATGCTCCAGCCTGCATTGGCACTGGGTGCGGATATGGTGGTTCACTCAACGACCAAATATCTGGGTGGGCACAGCGACCTGACAGGTGGTGTGATCGTGGCAAAACGTCAAGATGACTTTTTTGAGAAGATGCATGTTGCACAGGAAATTGGCGGTGGTGTACCCAGTGGCTTTGACTGCTGGCTGTTGTTGCGTGGTATTCGCACGTTGCCCTACCGAATGCGTGGTCACTGTGCCAACGCCATGCAGATTGCGCAGTTCTTGGCCGACCATCCCGATGTCCACACCGTGCATTACCCAGGGCTAGAGAGTCATCTAGGTCATGAGGTTGCCAAGGCACAGATGCATGATTATGGTGGCATGTTGTCGATTCAAGTCAATGGTGGTGCGGAAAAAGCGGCAGCCGTTGCCAGTGGAACGCAAATTTTTGCAAAGGCAACAAGTTTGGGAGGCGTTGAAAGCCTGATTGAGCATCGTGCGCCTGTAGAAGGCGAAGGTACACAGACACCAATGGATTTGTTGCGGATTTCGGTTGGGTTGGAACATCCCGATGATTTGATTGCGGACCTCGCACAGGCACTCTAAGGAATGGCGATTAAATAGCGTGCGTGTGTTTAGTGAGCACGCCCCGCGCGGAGTCGATCCAAATGGGTAAGTTATTTAATCGCCATTCCTAAACCGATACTTGTTGAAATAATTTTAGGTGAATTTGCAGATTGCCTATCTATTGCAGTCCTCAGATAGGCAATCTGCGATACTATTTTGACTGCTCATACCATAACAATTCAAATTCCCTGAGCCAATCGTGCAGGGTATCATCTTCTGCAACCGACTCAGCGGAGTCGGCGGGTTCCACTGTAGACTGCTTCGCAAACGCAATCAACGCATTCAGCGCCGCTAAATTCTCCGCCCAATCTATGACATCGTGTCCATGTTCAGTCAGTTCAATGCCGATGGCCGGAATACCAATGCTGTCAAGATAATCGGTCGCGTCACCAGTGATGGTCGTGTTGGGGTCGCCCATAGACGATGGCGGGTTGTAGATGGGATAGCCTGT
The DNA here is from genome assembly GCA_039029935.1 of Chloroflexota bacterium. Lineage (GTDB taxonomy): Bacteria > Chloroflexota > Anaerolineae > Caldilineales > Caldilineaceae. Next base: position 3,651 of record JBCCFC010000741.1, on the reverse strand, counting down.
GGCTGCGCTGACCTGCTGCGCAAGTGCATAGGAAATCGTTTCTGTCGGTGTATCTTGCCTCTGTGTACTATTGGGTGGCACATTATTGGGTGGCTGGCATGTGCCATAAAAAATGAATGCACCGCTACTGTGATAGAAGATAACAGCCTTTGGGACAATTTCAAGCAAAAACTCATTGACGGCCCGGGTCTCTGGCTCGGAGAATGGCCCCCAGCCAGTACGATATTCATAACCGCGATAACGGCCATCATAGTTTTTCCAGTTGCAATCCCAGTTGCGATTGAGGTCTACTTTTCGTGCGTTGACGCGCCCGATGTAGCCATGCTTGGCATAGCCGTCGGGATTCATGTTCGGTATGATGTGGATAGAAACAGTGGGTGGAATCAGGTCTAGATGGTGGGCACTCGTGAGCATGTCGATGAAGCGTTCAGCCAGCACAACGGTGTTGGATTCGAAGGAACCGTGTATGCCACCGATGATAGCAACGGCTGTTTGCCCTGTCCCAAAACGTACTGCTTCAATATCTGCACCATTGACCGATTGGCCGATAACTCGTCGGGGCATTGACATAGACCTTGCGTAATGGTTTCGAAAGGCCATTGGTTGATAGGATGGTGCGAATCGGGTTTCTCCGATGATACGTTGCTTGGTTTGTCTAGCAGCGTTTGCCAGCGATGGGATAACTAACTTTGGTGAGATTGCATGGGGTAGTTGTGGCTGTGAGGGTGTTGGTATTGCTGTTGGTATTGATGTGGGCACAAGGTCTCGTCCCCGTGTACAGGCGGATAAAACACAGATACAGAGAAGACAAATACACAGATAGAAAACGATACGGTCAATTCTTTTCGTAGAAAATTGCTGTATCTCCATAAAGTGAAACAATGTGTGCATCAATGTTGTGTGTACGTTTATTGCCAATGCACCGTTCCGGGCGGCATATCCAGCGAAATTCGGTAAGCATGTCCCATCTGGATGGGGACATCGCCCAAGATGGGTAAGGTGGGTAGATAGATATCAAAACTTTGGCTGGCCGTGTTCCAGCGTTCAACGGCGACGACAGGGATGGATGGCGTGTTACTTTGGGCGTCGGTGTTGAGTGCGCTGCCACTGTTCAACGCTGGTTTATCGAGCGGGGCAAGCACCCAATTGAAATTGGTGCTGCCTGTGGCATGAAGTGTATAGTCAAAGGTGGCTGGCTCTGGGATATCACCGACCAACGTCCAGATAGCATCGCCGATAACCTCATCCGTGAGTTCGATGATGATACGGTATGCTTGACCTGTGTTGACAGCGATATCACCCAAAAAGGGGAAATCGGGTAAGTATGAGTCATAGCTTTGGCTGACAGGGTTCCATTGTTCGACGGCAAGCACGTCAAGACTACGACTGCTATTGAGTTCGATGTGATTCACCAAAGCAGCGGCAGTAGTCACGCCCTCTAGGATTAGCGGAACGCCAACCCAGTTAAAATCAGTCGTTCCTGTCGTCATCAAGCGATAGTCAAATTCACCGATGCGTTTTTCGCTGGCAAGCACGTTGTCGCAAAAGGTGCGGATGACATAAGCATGGTTTACGTTGACATTGCCGACACCGCTCTCTGGGTCCACAAAAACAATATTGGTTCCTTGGGCAGATTCAAGCATGGTTGAGCCGCTATCGCCAGCGGTGAAGTAGGGTGTCGTGCTGCGCCAAATTTCATAGGATTGTTGGGCATTGTGGATTGCAGGTGTTGATGAAACAATGTTTAAGCCGTTTTCGTCTACGGTTGTGGAAATATCTAGTTTAGCACGGGCGTTCATACAAGCATATGGTGAGGCCGAAATTGTTGGGGTCGAACTTGACATGATCAAGAGGCTCAACAAACAAGCGACGAACCTTTTTACAAACATACAGTCAATTATCCTTTTGGGTTTGAGTTAAAAACTGACGCCGTCCAATTCTGCCGACCAAGCAATACCCGATGATTGGCACAACTGGCGTGCATCGTCAGTAAAGCCGCCCAGAGACAAAAAGGCTGGTAACACTGTGGCATCTGGATTTTGCTTTTGATAGAGTACTACCTTTTCCTGAAAATCCTCAACATTCTCAACATTGGACTTACGCTTTTGCTTCTTCACCTCGACCAGCAACACACGCTCGTCACTGGTTTCTGCAACAATATCGAGTTCACGGTCGAGTCCATCATCGCGCTGAATATGGATGCGTGTCCGAATGTCTTGTGTGTTCAAACGGGTTTCGTATTGTTCTCCCGCTGGCACATCATTGAAATATGTGTTTAGTTTAAGCCGTTTGCGGGTACGCATCTTGGTGGCGAGGTAATATTCAGCAGTTTTGCCAATCAGGTCGTTCAATTTACCCTGTATCGATCTATTTTTAGCTTCGGACGCAGCCAGTTTCTTTTCAAAATCAGCACGTAAATCTGGCTCAAAAGTTGTAATTTCTTCTTCAAAAAGACTACGTACCACCAAACTCAATGTGCCATCCTGTAACCCTTCAAAACGGATATTGGACTTCCCTTGTTTGAGCAAATCGCCTTTGGTGAGGGCAATTAGTTTTCTAAAGATGGTGCTTTCATCTTCCTCAATCTTCAGGGCTCCCTTCAGTTCTTTTGGTGTCCATGAACGATTGTTATGCTTATTCATGTGAAGCAGTATTTGCTTCCCATAGGTTTCGTTAATACGCTCAACGGTTGTTTCAATATACTCACTCCATGTACCCGCCAACTCAGATTCATCATTTTCGATTTCATACTTAACCGTATCAATCACACCTTGCTTGGTGGTCAAATCACGGTTGGGATAGCTGCTCTGGATTACGCAAGAAATAAAGAAGGGATCAAAGAGGCAAAGCTCATTGATTTGGGGGACGGTTTCGTTTTTAATTGGTTCCCCAAAGACTTCGGCATATTTGTATACCGCCTCCGCCCCCTCGTCTTCCGTGAGATAGGGCGAAAACCGGATGCGTTTCAGTCGCCTCGCCTTGAGATGTTGGCGCATAGTGGCAAGCTCCCAACCGACAGTGGAGCCTACAGCCAGCATTGGTGCAATCTTTGACTCAGAGACATCGTGATAGCTGCCAAGTAGCCAAGGCATCATAGATTCATCCGGTCGATCCCTGGGATGGTAAATATGTGAAGCCAAATACTGAAACTCATCAATCATCACCAAAATATATTGTTCTTGTACGGCGGCAAATCGCTGTGGGGCATGATATGCTGTTTCCCATACACTATCATATAGCCCCTTTCCATAGTTACTATCAATGGATATACCATGTTGAATCATTGAAGCATGTGAGTTGGCTTCTCCATACCCAGAAATTTGTCCCAGTGTCCAAGGTTTCGCTGTGAGTAAAGCAGGATCACGCTCAAGGAAAGAGATATATTGCGTGACAAAGGTCCGGTAGTATAATAAGGCAAAATCTGGATACCACATTTTTGTTTCAGGAATGCTGATATAGAAGGGGATTACCTTATCGTTGGCAGTCCAAAGCTCATTAAAGAGCCGCTGCATAAAGGCCGTTTTACCACTTTTACGCCGCCCCAATAATACCCGTGATTTTGAGATTCGTTTGGGGATCCCCGCAATCCATTTGTGAAACTCTTTAAACTCTTGCTCTCGCCCGACAAGTAGTTCAGGATAACCAATTTTT
>JBCCFC010000740.1:0-6903 GCA_039029935.1 Chloroflexota bacterium | reverse complement strand
TGCTACGGGTATCATTGTTCACGACCACTGGAAATCTTACCTCTCTTACGACAATGTTGAACATGCTTTTTGCAATGCTCATCATTTACGTGAGTTAATCTTTATGGTTGAACAGCATCAACAGGATTGGGCACAAGATATGATTTCTCTCCTCTGTGAGATTAAGAAATCGGTTGATGAGTTTTCATCCTCACACCCCGACGCTCAATCACTGCCCCCCGACATATGCAAGGCTTTTGAGACGCAATACGATACCATTCTCCAGCATGGCTTTGACGCCAATCCCCAACCTCCACCTGATCCTTCGCAGCCGAAAAAGCGTGGTCGCCAGAAACAAACGCCTCCCAAAAATTTCCTTGACCGTCTTCAGATTCATAAGTCTGGGGTCTTGGCTTTCATGTCCAATTTTCGCGTCCCCTTCGACAATAACCTTGCCGAACGTGATGTCCGCATGATTAAGGTCAAGCAGAAAGTCTCTGGCTCTTTTCGTTCTGATACCGGAGCCTCTACCTTCTGCAACCTTCGCTCCTACATTTCCACTGTCCGCAAGCGCGGACTCAACGTGCTTTCATCTCTTTCCGACGCTCTGCTTGGCAACCCCTTTATCCCCTCCTCCCCTTACACTGCCACCCCTTCTCCTGAGTAGCTCCGCTCTTCTTCTGCTTTTTAGGCGAATCTGCACACTTACCTGTGTGTAGGTTCGCCTTTTTTGTATTCCATACTTCTTCTTTCATCTTCACCATCACTCCCCATCTTATGTCTCGTTTTACCCTCCCCCCCCTGAATAGTTACCGGAATTTATCGATTTCTGGTGGCAACGTGCCCCTTGATTATACCCCTTTTTCATCCTCCGTGGCGTATACCCGTACATGAATATCTCTTTCAATTTTGCTTTGACTTGTTACTTCTTTCCAAATTTTTGGCAGTGCTGTTCGCTTTTATTGCATATCAGCCATAGTGAATCATTTTGATTCTTATGTCTCTTTCTGCTTCACAGCCAATAAAAGCGTTAGTATCAGCAATTTTCACAGCGAAGGAATGGCCTTACTTCATGAACAGGGTCAAGTTGACATTGTGACGATTCAACGCGGTCAGGAAGAGGCCGCTTTTGAGCAATTTGTTACATACCTAAAGGAGGCGGACGCGGCCGTGATTGGGTGTTGGCATCGACCAGCGATGCAGACCGAACATTGGCGTCAGGCGGAAAATCTTAAAGTATTCGCGGGCACGTTTGATAATCGTTTTGCCAACTGGGTCGATTTTGACGTTTTGAACCAACGCGGCATTACGCTGATCGATACGTCACGCAGTATGACGCCATCTGTGGCAGAATTTGCTCTGGCGATGACACTGAACCTCATTCGCGATATTCCGGAAGCGATACAGGTGGTGCGGAATGGGCAGTGGAGTACGCACGCCTTTGATTGTTGGACCAAACCGAACTTTGTTTATGGTGATTTAACGGGTCGCCGCGTGGGGCTGGCGGGATTAGGCTCAATCAATCGACGTTACGTGGAGTTGCTTGCCCCCTTCCGCTGTGACGTTTCGGTCTACGATCCCTTTGTCCCTGATGCGGTGTTTGCGCAATACGGTGTCAAACGGGCAAGCACCTTGGTTGAATTGGCGCAGTCATCTGAAATCTTTGTCGTTGGGTTGCCGCCAATGCCAACAACGATGGAGGTCATCAATCATGATGTGATCTTTGCTTTGCCCAAAGGCGCTTTATTTGTCTTGGTGACGCGGATGGCGGTCGTTGAACAACAAGCCTTGTGGGAACGAATTGAAGCGAATGAGATTGCGGCAGCCGTTGATGTGTTTTTCCCTGAACCGCCGCCAAAGGACGCTTGGTTTCGACAACATCCCAACGTGCAAGCAACGCCCCATATGGCTGGCGGGACAGATTTTTGCCATCGCCGCTGTCTCACCGATGCCTGTAAGGACGCCATCGCGGTTTTGGCGGGCGAAAAGCCTCAGTTTCAGGCGACAAAACAAGACTATCTTATGTATGAAGGCAAATTGAAATCAGTCCGGACCTAGACCGTCCCACAAAAATAATAACCCAGCCTACTTCCAGAAAGGGAGGAATAGACACTTTGTTTAGGCTATTCCATGAAAATAATTACCCATAATCTGTTTAGTTAGCACGCCCTCGTACGGGTTGATTCACGAGTTCGACCCGCACGAGGGCGTGCTAACTAAACGGGTATTTTATTTTGTGGAATGGCCTTAGTCTAGTAGATTGCATCCCCTTTCTGGAAGTGTGCCATGGGTAATTAAATCTGTGAAACGGTCTTAATCAAACACTGAAATGATTTCTTCATCCACGCGCTGCAAATCTTCAACGCTGTTAAAGGAGGCACAGCACATCTCCTCAACCCCAGCTTCCTTAAATGCCCCAATCAGATCGATATGGAAGTCTCGCGATCCGACTGTCCTTTTGGGATTTTCTTCGAGGAGGCGTTTTCGCTCTGCCTCGTTATCGGCCAGTCTCAAGGGATAGTGTACTGTTAATTTGATTTCTGCTGGATCACGGTCTATGGCCTCACAATGCTGGGTAAGCACACCAAGTTTATGCTTAAACACTTCAATATCCATCCCAGACCAACCATTGTAGTTCCAGATGTCCCCATACCGCGCCACCGTTCGGAGGGTGCGGCGCTCACCATTGCCACCAATCAGGATTGGGATAGCTGGCGTTTGGTAACACCCCGGTGAGAGAGGTGCTTGCTCCAGTCGATAATACTGCCCCTCGAAGTCAACGGGACCCTCTGCTGTAAATAGTTTGCGGATCAATGCACAGGCTTCCTCTAGTCGATCCTGTCGTTCTTTGATAGAGGGGAACGTCCATCCATACGCTTGATGTTCGCGCTCGAACCAACCGGCCCCAATGCCCAAGATAAATCGTCCTTTGCTGGCCTGATCGAGTTCAGCCGCCATCTTCGCAACCAAAGCCGGATTGCGGTAGGTGTTGCCTAACACCAGACTCCCTAACTTAATCCGTTTTGTCATCCCCGCAGCGACAGCCATGGGGATAAATGCTTCATATGCTTGATTTTGTTCATCCTGTTCAATGGGAATACCGACAGGGGTCGGTGGCAGAAAGTGGTCAGGAAACCACAGACTATTCCAGCGTCCTGCTTCCATGGCTTGGATATAGGTCGCCATCTCATCCCATTGTGCCCGATAGACTTTCAGTTGTGCGCCGAATTTCATTGCTTTTTTCCTCTCGTTTGTGTTTGTTAGAGGTTAGACCACTGTCAATATACCTGTCAATATACCCCGTGACCACCTCATGCCTATACATCCAAAATATATCGCTGCGCCTCACTTAAATGCGCCTCCGTCTCTGGACGCAGATAGGCGCGTTGATCGAGTTGCTGTTTATACTCACGACCAATGTAGGCAGAGTGAATGACACGTCGCTTGTTCGAGGTACGGTTTTCGGTTCCGCCATGCCAGATTTGGGCGTTAAAGACGGCAACCGACCCTGCAGGGGCGGTGACGTAGACTTCATCAGGATGAGGGGCGAAAGGGTCTGCTAAAACTTCCTTGGGATAGTCTGGATAGCGATGACTGCCGGGCACAACCCGCGTTGCGCCGTTTTCCGCAGTCAGTTCGTCGAGCATCCACAAGGAGTTTGATGCCTGAAAAACGGTCGCTGAACGCGGTGCCCCCACATCGCAATGCAAGCCCTGATGACCATGACCTGGCAGCGGGTCATGACCATTAAAACCATAGATTTTAAAGGGGCGTTGTAGAATATGTGCCGCCGCCGCCAGCATAATCGGGTGCATATAAATGCCGATGAACTCGTCGCCTTTATTGGCTAAATCGGATAAACGCCGAACGCCAGGCATAGCGTTCACCTCAAGGCCCGCCTGCTCTCCTTCTTCCTTGATGAGGTCCTCAAACCGTTGACACAACTGCTCACGCCATTCGACATCAATCACATCATAGAAAATGGTAAAGCCTTGTTCGTCTAGCTCGTCACGATGCTGTTGTGTGATGGTTTGCTCGGTTACACCGCAATCCTGCAAAATTTTTTTATATGAAATTTGATTCATAATTGATTTGTGTCCTGTGATAATAGACCAATGTGTATACTCGTTTCTGTTTGTCCTAACGCCTGAGCCAATGCATAGGAACAGGCTGTAAATACATTGTTTTTGCTCATTGTACCACAGAATAAAAGAAGGGGCAGACGAAATTCGCCTACCCCTTGTGAATGGACTCAACCCATCAACGCGCGAACGGTTAATCAGTGGTCAGTACACATACGTTTGCTCTGCCCTGCTATGGAATAGAAAATGAGTATGACGACCACCTCATCAAAATTAGGCAAAGTCGAAGCGATCAAGATTCATGACCTTATCCCACGCAGCCACGAAATCCTCCACAAATGTTCCTACTGAGTCCTCGCTAGCATAGAATTCCGCAAGTGCTCGTAGCTCTGAGTTTGAACCGAAGATGAGGTCAACACGGGTGCCAGTCCACTTGATGTCACCGGTATCGGGATCAACCCCCTCATATACGCCTTCGGACTCCTCAGATGCCACCCACACAGTGTTCATATCAAGTAGATTCACGAAGAAATCATTCGTCAGGGTCCCGAGTTCTTCAGTGAAGACACCGTATTCAGCCTGCCCAGCGTTTGCATTCAACGCACGCATGCCGCCAACAAGAACGGTCATTTCCGGTGCAGTTAGTGTCAGCATTTGTGCCCGCTCCACCAGCAACTGCTCTGCGGGTTGCCGATGTCCGCTGCCAAGATAGTTGCGGAACCCATCGGCTGTTGGTTCGAGTACAGCGAATGAGTCCACGTCGGTTTGCTCTTGCAATGCATCCGTGCGCCCCAGTGAGCAGGGAACCTCGATTTCATACCCAGCTTCCATCGCTGCCGCTTCAATGGCTGTACATCCACCGAGAACGATCATATCGGCAAGCGAAATCATCTTCCCATCTTCCAACTCGCTATTGAAGTCCTGTCGAATCCCATCCAAAACATCGAGGACCTCTGCCAACTGCTCTGGCTGGTTGACGGCCCAATCCTTCTGCGGCGCAAGGGCAATGCGTGCCCCGTTCGCACCACCACGCATGTCCGTGCCACGATACGTTGCTGCCGAAGCCCATGCAGTTGAGACCAGTTGCGAAATAGACAAATCCTCTGATTCAAGAATGATCTCTTTGAGTGCAGCAATATCCTCTTCGTCCAGCAACTCATGGTCGACTGCTGGGAGCGGGTCTTGCCACAATTGCGGCTCGTCAGGAACCAATGGGCCAAGATACCGTGCGATGGGTCCCATGTCGCGGTGGGTAAGCTTGTACCATGCCTTGGCAAAGGCTTCTGCGAATTCGTCTGGACTTTCAAGGAAGCGTTTTGAGATCGGCCCATAGATGGGGTCAAAACGCAGTGAAAGATCAGTCGTCAGCATGATGGGCGCATGTCGCTTCTCTGGATCGTGCGCATCCGGCACAAGGTTGTGTACAGACTCATCCGTCGGTATCCACTGCTTTGCACCCGCAGGACTCTCTGTCAGTTCCCACTCAAAAGCAAATAGGTTAGCGAAAAAGTTGCTTGCTCCCCATTCGGCTGGTGTTGCCGTCCAAGCACCCTCTAAACCGCTGGTGATGGTGTCGGCCCCTTTACCCGTGCCATAGCTGCTTGTCCAGCCAAAGCCTTGCTCCTCAATGCTGGCACCTTCGGGTTCCACACCGACATACTCGCCGGGATTCGCAGCACCATGCGCTTTACCAAAGGTGTGTCCACCAGCGATAAGGGCAACCGTCTCCTCATCATTCATCGCCATGCGAGCAAAGGTGGTTCGTATGTCTTTGGCTGCTTCGAGTGGGTCCGGATTGCCGTCTGGCCCCTCTGGGTTGACATAGATCAGCCCCATCTGCGCCGCACCAAGAGGTCTGTCGAGTTCCCTTTCCTCGTTAAAACGCTCGGATGCAAGCAAAGTGGTCTCTATACCCCAATCGACGTCCTCTGGTTCCCAGACATCCTCACGTCCACCAGCGAATCCGAAGGTCTTGAACCCCATTGTCTCTAAGGCACGATTCCCCGTCAAAATCATCAGGTCTGCCCACGATATCTTCCGACCATACTTCTGCTTAATCGGCCAGAGCAAACGACGTGCCTTGTCGAGATTCCCATTATCGGGCCAGCTATTGAGGGGGGCAAAGCGCAACATACCAGCACCACCACCACCACGACCATCAATGGTACGGTATGTGCCTGCGCTGTGCCACGCCATGCGGATAAAGAACGGTCCGTAATGACCGTAGTCCGCAGGCCACCAATCCTGTGAATCCGTCATCAAGGCATCAATGTCCTCCTGCAACGCATCTAAATCGAGGCTACTGAACGCTTCGGCATAGTTGAACTTCCCGCGCATAGGGTCGGACTGAGAGGAGTCTTGTTGGAGAACCTTTAGGTTCAACTGATTCGGCCACCAAACATGGTTCGATATATTCGCACTCGCTCTCGCTGAATGCCCCATCACTGGACACTTGCTCATGCCTTCAGAGGTTTCTTCAGTCGTGTCCCCTGGTTTGTCTTGTGCATATAGCACGTCCCCACCGTAAGCCACTGAAAGGCCACCTACCGTAGCAATGGTTGAAAGGCGAACGAATTCGCGACGATTAATACTGTTCTTATTTTCACTGGACAATTCCATTTTTATCATTCTCCTATACTGTCATGGACAATAGTCTTGTTCCAAATAAAAAAAGCTATAAACATATTTCTAAATCTGATTTGTGAAATACTCTATCATGTTAATATATAAATCTCACAAATCAGATTCTTCGTATCAGTAAGAGGTTTTAACCTTACCAAATACTGGTAAATGATATTTGTCCTGATTGGGTAGACACCCATATGAGGCTTTCACAACAACC
>JBCCFC010000739.1:0-6904 GCA_039029935.1 Chloroflexota bacterium | reverse complement strand
CAGTCCAAGGAGGCGGTTATTGAGCAGTTCAAAGTGATGGGACGCGCCATTGTTCTGGAGGCACTCAAAGAAGAGTTGGCACAAATTGGTGTCGAGTTTGATCGCTGGTATAGCGAGCAGAGCCTTTACGATGAGAACCTGACCGAAGCTGTCTTGAACCAGCTTGACGAGAAGGGTGATCTTGGACGCTACGATGGTGCGACGTGGTTCTTGTCTAAAAATTATAATGAGAACCTTAAAAATGAAGTTGTGATTCGTAGTGATGGTCGCCCCACCTATTTTGCCAGCGATATCGCCTATCACTATGACAAATTTAAACGTCGCCAATTTGATCGCGTCATCAATGTCTGGTCGGTCGATCATCAAGGACATATTCCACGTATGGGGACAGTGATGCAGGCTTTGGCATTAGACCCCGCACGATTGACGATTTTGCTCTATAACCTAGTCAAACTCATGCGAGATGGCAAAGAGGCTAAATTGAGTAAACGCAAGGGCAACCTTGTCACCATCAACGATGTTGTCAGCGAGGTGGGTGCCGATGCTTTACGCTTTAATCTGTTAACACGCGGACCGCAAAGCCCGATTGAATTTGATTTGGATTTGGCAATCGCCGAGGATAATGAGAATCCAGTCTATTATGTCCAATATGGTCATGCCCGTATCTGTTCGATTCTCAACCGCCCCGAGGCACAGGGGTTTGAAGAGTCAGACGAGGAAATTAATCTGTCGCTTTTAGCACATCCATCAGAGTTAGCGTTGATTCGCAAGTTGTTGGAATTGGAGGAGCAAATTTTGGTATCAGCGGAGCAGCTATCACCACATAACTTGACCCACTATTCCATTGATTTGACCAAGACATTTAGTGGCTTTTATCGAGATTGTAAAGTGTTAGACGATCAACAGCCTGCATTGAGTCGAGCGCGTTTGGCCCTTTGTCGGGCAACCCGCGTCGTGCTGGCAAAGGTGCTGCGGCTCATTGGGGTTAACGCTCCTGAGAGCATGTAAGATAATCAAATTATAAATTATACAGGAACCATGACAGAAAACTATCAAATCTTAGTCAGTGACGCCCTTGCAGAAGCGGGGTTGCAGCCATTGCGTGAAGAGGCCAATATGGATGTTCACGTCAAAACGGGGCTTACGTTGGAAGAATTAATCGCCGAAATACCAAACTATGACGCGCTGATGGTACGCAGCGCAACCAAGGTCACTGCGGAGGTCATTGAGGCAGGAAAGCGGCTTCGTGTCGTTGCGCGTGCGGGTGTCGGTGTGGATAACATTGACATTCCTGCGGCGACCCAGGCGGGTATCATCGTGGTCAACGCGCCGACAGGAAACACAGTGGCAGCGGCAGAACATACCACAGCGATGTTGATGGCCTTGGCGCGCAATATTCCACAGGCAGATGCGCATGTCCGCAGTGGATTGTGGAAACGCAGCCAATTTGTGGGTGTCGAGGTACGGGGCAAAGTGCTGGGCAGTGTTGGTTTGGGGCGTGTGGCACAGGAAGTTGCCCGTCATGCACAGGGGCTGGGGATGACGGTGATTGCCCTTGACCCCTATGTCACACCAGAATATGCAGCACAGCGAAATGTCCGCATGGTTGATTTAGATACACTGTTGTCAGAGTCCGATTTTATTACATTTCACATCCCGTTGACAGACCAGACACGGAATATGCTCAACAAAGAGCGCATCGCCCAGATGAAACCTGGCGCACGTGTGCTCAATGTGTCGCGCGGTGGTGTGATAGATGAGGATGCCTTGCTAGAGGCCATTGAGTCGGGGCACATCGCAGGGGCTGCACTGGATGTCTTTGCAAATGAACCACTGGATGATGATAGTCCGCTACGCCAAAATAGCCAAGTTATTTTAACACCGCATCTGGGCGCAAGCACAGTAGAAGCGCAGGAGCAGGTCGCCATTGATGTGGCCGTACAGGTGATTGATGTACTCAACGACCGTCCTGCTCGCTATGCAGTTAATGCACCGATGATTCCCCCCAAAGATTTGGACTATCTCATCCCATATATTGATTTGGCAGAGCGACTAGGACGCTTCTTGAAACAGGTCGATGGGCATGGCTTTGGCGATGTTGAGTTGACAGCACATGGTAAGCTGGCCGAATTTGACCTGACCCACATCAAAGCGGCAGTCATCAAGGGGCTGCTTGAAGATGTCGTTCAGGTGCGTATCAACTTGGTCAATGCCATGCTGATGGCCGAGCGGCGTAATATGAACTTGGTTGAGCGCAAGACGCATCAACTGGAAGACCGCTATGGTAGCATGTTGACGTTGAGTGCAACAACGGGCGAGCAGCGATGGACCGTGCGTGGGGCATTCCTGCAAAATGAGCCACGCATTGTGGCACTCAACGATCTGTGGATTGAGTTCCCCGCCAGTGGACATATGCTGTTAACGTCGCATGTCGATTGCCCTGGCATCATTGGACGTGTCGGCACAATTATGGGACAGGGAGATGTCAACATCAGCTTTATGCACGTAGGGCGACACGGTCCCCGCACCAGTGCAATTATGGCTCTGGGTACAGATGAGTTAACCCCACCAGAGGTATTATCCAAGCTGGACGAAATTTCTGAGTTAAAGTGGCGTAAAGTGTTTACGCTCTAATGCCTATTGAAGATATATCATTTTGCCAATGAACGATCAATTTACAAAAAATACACGTCAGTCGGGCCAAATTCTATTGCAGTCAATCTGGCGTCTACGTGTTCTTTTCGCATGTTCCCTTCTTTGGCTGATCCCCATGTTGGCCTGTGGGAGTTTTGCCCCCCGCCCCACACCAGAACCAACCGCGATTACGCAACCCTCTACGCAAGGCTTAACCGAAGAGCAGGCCGCTGGCGGCGGGGAGCCACTTGTGGTTCTCGCAGCCACGCCTGTGCCTTCCATCGTCTCAACACCACTGCCAGGACAAGCGCAGAATGCACCACAACAAGCGATTGAAGAAATCCCAGACCAAAACGAGCCAGCACCCACACCGACATTCACGCCAACCGTTGTGCCGGGTACAGCACTGGCCGCTGGCAATCCAGCGCGTATCTCAGCCCCCAATGGCCTCAATCTGCGGGCCAACGCCACCACCAATGGGCAGATCATCATCCGGTTGGGCACAGGCGAGCGCGTGGATGTGATTGAAGGTCCTGTTTCTGGCGAGGGCTATACATGGTGGCGGCTGGATGATGGACAGGGCAATGTTGGCTGGGCCGCGGATGGTGATGGCGAAACAGTTTGGATCAGCCCCAATATTGGTGGCGCACAGCCTGTCAACCGACCGCCCCGGGTGGGGGATCGCGTTGTCATTAGCATTCAGCAGCTAACGATCCGCGCACTGCCAGGGACCGATGGCCCACTGGTGACACGACTCAATCAAGGGGAGCAACTCACCGTTCAAGGTGGGCCACAGGTCGCTAATGGCTATACGTGGTATCAAGTACGCACCGACGATGGCCGCATTGAGGGCTGGGCGGCAGATGGCGATGGCAATCGGCGTTGGATGAGTCCGCTTGAGTAGGGGAGCCAGTCAGCCAGTCAGCTAGTCAGCTAGTGTGCTGACATGCTGACATGCTGACATGCTGACTAGCCGAAGTGCTGTTCACTGACCACGAGGAAAAAACTATGGCAAAAAAGAGTGCCTTTAAAAACAACGTCACCCGTGTTTTAGACAAGAACAAGATAGCCTACACCGTTCATCAATATGACTATGACGCGGGTGTGCGTTCTGCGGTTGAAGTGGCGGAGGCGATTGGGCTACCGCCAGAGCAGGTCTTCAAAACGCTGGTGGCCGTCAACGACAGCAAGCCAACGGGCAAGGTGGACAAAAGCCAAAAGCCTATGTTGGTGGTGGTTCCTGGACCAGATACGCTTGACCTCAAGACCTTGGCAAAGGCGGTGGGGTTAAAGAAGGTGCGGATGGCAAGTCATGAACAGGCAGAGTCGCTAACAGGCTTGCAGACAGGAGGCATCAGCCCGATTGCGCTCATCAACAAAGGCTTTAACATCTTTATGGATGAGCAGGTGATCTTGTTTGAAACTATTGCCGTGAGTGCGGGGCAACGTGGGGTTAATGTTGAGGTGCCAGTGGAGGCGTTGATGACATTGACAGGGGCACGGGTGATTTCGTTGGATGCGTAACTCGTTGTAAACTATGCACAAGAGTCCCAACTTAACCAAGAAAGTTCCAACTTTCTTTGTGCAAGTTGCACAATGAATAACCCTTCTTTTTGTGCGATAATCCGCTTTAACTTTGATTTTGAATATACCTGTTCAAAATTTTGTATAGTCAATAATTTTTGATATAATTTATTTGTCAAATACGTACAAAATAAATGCTTATTTAAAAACGATTTTGTATATGAAATCAGGCATAGTTAGATGCCAATTTTAGAAGGAGAACGTTGTACTTATGAGCGGAAACGCAAGTCGTCTACAAGCAATGGCACAAATTGCTTCCTACAAACTACCTGATCCTATCAACTACCGTGAGGAACCAAGCGGTGAATTGTTTGGCACCAATGTATTTGGCCTCTCTGAAATGAAGAAGCGCCTGTCTAAAGTTGTCTTCAAATCTGTTGAAAAAACAATCAAAGAGGGTGCGCCATTTGACCCAGAGGTTGCAGATGCCGTTGCATCAGCGATGAAAACATGGGCAATGGAAAAGGGTGCAACTCACTATGGACATATTTTCTATCCATTGACTGGATTCACAGCCGAGAAGAATGATAGCTTCTACGATCCAGATGGTAATGGTGGTGTTATCACCGAGTTTACTGGTTCAACGCTGATCCAACAGGAACCAGATGGGTCCAGTTTCCCAAGCGGTGGCATTCGTGTGACACATGAAGCACGTGGCTACACAGCATGGGATGTTACCAGCCCAGCCTATCTTGTTGAAAACCCAAATGGTATCACATTGACCATTCCTTCGTCCTTTGTTTCTTGGACTGGCGAAGCAATGGGTAAAAAGACACCATTGATGCGCTCCATGAAGGCACTCAACGTACAGGCACAGCGTGTCTTAGCGGCCTTTGGTCACGAAAACATTGCCTATATCACATCAACTGCGGGTGCAGAGCAGGAGTACTTCTTGATTGACCGCAACTTTGTGTTGGCGCGTCCAGACTTGTTGAATGCAGGCCGTACACTCTTTGGCGCACCACCACCAAAGGGGCAAGAGTTTGACGATCACTATTTTGGCCCAATTCATGAGCGCGTTCAGGCCACCATGTACGACTTTGAGCGTGAACTGTACAAGCTCGGTATTCCTGTTAAGACTCGCCACAACGAAGTTGCACCTGGACAATATGAGGTTGCACCCGTTTATGAGAACGCCAATGTTGCCGCAGATCACCAGCAGGTGATCATGACCATTTTGCAACGTGTTGCGCGTAAGTATAGCTTTGAATGTCTGCTGCACGAGAAACCATTTGCAGGCGTCAACGGCAGCGGTAAACATGTCAACATGTCTCTAGGCAATGCCACACAGGGCAACTTGCTGGAGCCGGGTGATACACCGCATGAGAACGCTCAGTTCTTGGTCTTCTGTGCGGCGGTTATCCGTGCGATCAGCCTACATTCAAAGCTGCTCCGTGCGGCCATTGCGACGGCTAGCAACGACCATCGCTTGGGTGCAAACGAAGCACCACCAGCCATCATCTCTATCTTCTTGGGTAGCCAGTTGAGTGATGTCTTTGAGCAAATTAAGACAAGCGGTAAGGCGACATCTTCACTGCCAATGAGCACACTAGAGATTGGTGTTGATACATTGCCAGACCTGCCAAAACATGCTGGCGACCGCAACCGCACCAGCCCATTTGCGTTCACAGGCAACAAGTTTGAATTCCGTGCCGTTGGTTCAAGCCAAGCAGTTGCTGGCCCCATGATGGTGGTCAACACAGCGTTGGCGGAATCACTGGATTACATCGCCACTCGCCTGGAAGGTGCTGACGACCTGTACGCGGAAATTGAGAGCGTATTGGCCGACATCATCAGCGAGCATGGCGCGGTCATCTTTGATGGGGACGGATACTCTGACGAATGGCACAAAGAGGCTGAAGAACGTGGGTTGCCCAACTTGCGAACAGCCGCAGATGCGCTGCCACAGTTTATCTCCGAAGAGGCTGCAGCCCTCTTTGGTAAATATGGCGTGATGAACCATCAAGAGCTGGACGGTATGTACGAGGTTGCGTTGGAGCAATACAACATGGCTGTCAACGTTGAGTCTAATTTGGTCGTTGAAATGGCAAAGACCTTGGTCTTGCCCGCTGCGATTCGCTACCAAGGCGAGGTTGCTGCCTCTTGTGCCAGCGTCAAGTCACTCGGTGTTGATGCAGACTTGAGTACGCTCAACACGGTCACGCACCTGATTGGTCGCCTGAACGACAGCATTGCGCAGTTGGAAGCTGCCAAAGCCGAGGACCCAGAAGATGCACTGGCCGAAGCACAACATGGCGCAGCCAGCATCCTACCAGCCATGCTTGAGGTTCGCGACGTTGTTGACACGCTCGAAGGTGTTGTCGCTGATGACCTGTGGCCGCTGCCAACATACCAAGAGATGTTGTTTATGCGCTAGGGTTGGTTTTGAAGGTATTCGGTAGGTCGGTATTCGGTTGCTGATTGCGCTGAATGAATTAAATAGTGTATTTGAAACGGGTGAGATGTGGGTAGTTTTTGAACTGTCCGTGTCTCACCTTTTTTTTGTTGTACAGCCAAGTTGATGATTTCTGTAATAGTAAGATAGAGCTTGAACATTATGCAAGTTCAGCCGGACCACCGTAAATGGACGGTCCTAATCACCAACAACTTCTGGGAATTCATCAATTAAGCGGATATAAAGTATAGCGAATCGAACGGTCTGTCAAGACTTCCGGGAGGTGAATAT
>JBCCFC010000738.1:0-6904 GCA_039029935.1 Chloroflexota bacterium | reverse complement strand
GCGATTGGATTGAGCCTCCCCCTGATTCGGACGCACCATCACATCAGAATAGTTCACCGCCCCCTGTCTCTACCAAACCTGATACCTCGCCTGTGCAGTTGCGCTTCGCCTTCCCTGCTGCGGCGTAGCCGCTTTCTTGTTGAATGCTTACAATCCTATTACATAATTGTATTGCTGCAAAATGCACCTATGACAGAAAAAGATGAAATCGTCTTGTTTTCCATTACTTTGAACGAAGATTACGGAATAATTACAGATTAATTACACTTCTTTTACATATTGATTTTCTGCGTTTGATCGCTTTTCCAAAATTTGATATACTATTTCCGAAATTTCTAATCGTACCAAAGCCATCATCGTTCTTTGAATAGTGATATTTTGGACAGTGACACCAGTCTACTCTTCAACACGAACAGAGTATGACCGCAAACAGAAGGAATTATGTTAAGCTATATTCTGCGACGATTCATGTACATGATTGTCATCGTGTGGGTGATCAGTATCGTCACGTTTCTCATCATCCAGTTGCCTGCGGGCGATTTTGTCGATAACTTGGCAGTGCAAATCGCACGGTCGGGGCAAGAGGTGGATGAGGCGAGGCTGCAAAATCTACGTGAGCAATTTGGGTTGGACGAACCCATCTATGGTCAATATATGCGTTGGATTGGCAATGTTCTGCAAGGGGATTTGGGCTGGTCCTTTCAATATCAGCAGCGGGTTGACGATCTCATCGGCGACCGTATCGGCCTCACCGCCACTATCTCGATTGCCACCTTGATTTTCACCTACTTGGTTTCCATCCCGATTGGCATTTATTCGGCCACCCATCAATATTCTGTCGGTGACTATCTGTCCATGTTTATCGGTTTTATTGGGTTGGCGACGCCTAATTTCTTGTTGGCATTGATTCTGATGTATGCCTTTCTCAACATGGGTATGAGTGTTGGTGGTCTCTTCTCGCCCGAGTATATGCGCGCTGAGTGGAGCTTTGCCAAAGTTGTCGACCTGTTGAAGCATTTGCCACTCCCCATCATCATCATTGGCACAGCGGGTACAGCTGGACTGATTCGTGTGATGCGCGCCTCGCTGCTGGATGAGTTAGGGCGGCAATATGTGGTCACGGCACGAGCGAAGGGGCTGGGTGAGACCAAGTTGCTCTTCAAATACCCACTGCGCGTGGCCCTTAATCCCATTATCAGCACCATCGGCTGGCTACTACCCTTTATCGTCTCAGGTGGTGTCATCACTGAACTGGTCCTGAACTTGCCCACAACGGGACCCATGCTCTTTAGTGCGCTCATGACCGAGGACATGTTCCTCGCCTCCAGTTTGCTGCTCTTTTTGAATGGGCTAACGGTGCTGGGGACATTTTTGTCGGATATTTTACTGGTGCTTGTGGACCCACGCATTCGATTTGGCGGAATGGAGGCATAATCAATGGCTGCAATGACTCAACCATCCAACACGCCTCAGTCAGGCTCTGGCAGACGTAAATTAACGGCAGAGGAACGCTACTACTTAGCCTCGCAGTGGCAACTGATGTGGCAAAAATTTCGTCGTCACAAACTTGCCATTGTGGGGGGAACGCTCCTCATCCTTTTATATACAACTGCCCTGTTTGCCGATTTTGTTTCACCCTATTCGGCAGAGATTCGCTTTGAACGGTTCTCTTATCGTCCACCCACGCCCATTCATCTGTTTGACAAAGAGGGCAATTTTGTCGGGCCATTTATCTATGAAACTGCCTCCTCGCGTGACCCCGAAACGTTGGAAAAAATTTACGTCGAAGATGAATCAGTGATGTATCCTATCAAGTTTTTTACCAAAGGCGAAACCCACTATATTCTAGGGCTATTTAAAACCGACATCCGTCTCTTTGGCGTCGAGGAACCGGGCATTTTTCTCTTTGGTACAGATGGCATTGGACGTGATATCTTCTCACGCACCTTCTATGCCGCACGACTCTCACTCTCCATTGGGCTGGTCGGTGTCGCCATCTCCTTCTTCATCGGCATTCTACTCGGTGGCATCTCTGGGTACTATGGCGGGGCCATCGACAACGCAATCCAACGTGTCATCGAGTTCCTAATTTCAATCCCAACGATTCCCCTGTGGCTGGCACTAAGTGCGGCTCTGCCCCGTGATTGGTCGGTGGTCCAAGTCTATTTTGGCATTGTCATCATCCTCTCCCTCGTGGGCTGGGGTGGATTGGCGCGTGTCGTGCGCGGCAAATTCCTCGAACTACGTGAACTCGACTATGTGCTGGCTGCACGCGTCGCCAATGTCAGCGAATGGTCCATCATCCGTGTTCACCTTGTCCCCAACTTTGCCAGCTATTTGATTGTCCATCTGACACTGGCAATCCCTGAGATGATTCTGGGGGAAACCGCCCTGAGTTTCTTGGGGTTGGGACTACGCTCACCCGCCGTTAGCTGGGGCGTACTGCTGCAAAAGGCACAGAATATTCACAGTGTGGCGATCTATTGGTGGACGATTATTCCGGCATTGTTTGTGGTGGTGGCGGTGTTGGCGTTTAATTTTGTTGGGGACGGGCTGCGGGATGCTGCCGATCCGTATAAATAGAAAGATGAGGAGCCTATTTGTCGAGTATACAGAATCAACCTCTGCTAGAGGTCAAAAACTTAAAAACCTATTTTTTTGTGGATGAGGGTATTCTCCAAGCCGTTGATGGTGTTACCTTCTCGATCCATGAAGAAGAGACGATGGGGCTGATCGGTGAGAGCGGTTGTGGCAAGAGCGTGACCTCGTTGTCGTTGCTGCGGCTGGTTGGCTCACCAGGACGCCTGATTGATGGCGAGATTTTGCTGCATAGAGATAGCGAGATCATTGACTTGGCACAGTTCAAACCGTCTGGACAGGCGATCCGCGAGATTCGTGGGCGTGACATTTCGATGATCTTCCAGGAGCCAATGACGAGCTTGTCGCCAGTGCATACCATCGGCAACCAGATACGTGAGGCCATTCAGCTACACCGCACACCGGACAGCCGTGAAGCACACGAGATTGCGCTGGACATGCTCAACCGGGTAGGGATCTCCAACCCGACACAGCGGATTAAGGAGTATCCACATCATCTATCGGGTGGGATGCGTCAACGTGTGATGATTGCGATGGCATTGTCTACCCAGCCGAAACTGTTGGTGGCCGATGAGCCGACGACGGCCTTGGATGTGACCGTACAGGCGCAGATTCTCGATTTAGTCGAGGAATTGCAAGATGAGTTTGGCATGTCAGTCCTCTACATCACACATGATTTGGGTGTGATTGCCGAGACCTGCGACCGTGTGGCCGTCATGTATTTGGGCAAGATTGTCGAATATGGCTCTGTGCGTGATATCTTCTATAATCCCAAACACCCCTATACAATGGGCTTGCTCAAATCTCGTCCTAGCCTTAAAATTGGGACAGGCGAACGATTAGAGTCGATTAAGGGCAATGTCCCGATCCCACTGGAGCCACCACCACAGTGTGGGTTCTATGATCGCTGCCCAGAGGCAATGGCCGGGCGTTGTAATGCCGCAGTACCGGAGCCAGTGACGATTTCGCAGGATCAGAGTGGTGGGCATTGGGTGCGTTGTTTCCTATATGAAGAGGAACAGTTGAGAGTTGACAGTTGACAGTTGATAGTTTGCTATCGTAGGTTATCGCTATCAGCATGACATCTATCGTAGGTCATCGCTATCAGCGTGACATCTTCTGTTGAACGATAAAAGCAGAACACAAGTGATATACATATATGCCAAGTGATGCAATTTTAGAGGTCAGGAATCTGAAAAAATATTTTCCTGTAAGTGGGGGGCTTTTCCGACGCACAGCCAGTTATGTCAAAGCGGTGGATGATGTGTCGTTTACCTTGGGGCGGGGCGAGACGTTGGGGCTTGTGGGTGAGTCGGGGTGCGGCAAGACGACGTTAGGGCGTTGTGTTGTGCGGCTCTATCAACCTTGGGCTGGGGAGATTCTCTTTCACGGGGCCAATGGTGATAGCAATGGAACTGGCGAACACAGCCTTGATTTAGCCCAGCTCTCCAATCAAGAGCTCAGTGGTGTGCGCAAAGATATTCAGATGATCTTCCAGGACCCATTCTCGTCGCTCAACCCACGCCGCACTGTTTTTGAGACGATTAGCGAACCGCTTCATGCCAATAACATCGTTTCGGGGGCGGAGTTGGAAGAGCGGGTCGTTGATCTGATGAGCGTGGTGGGGCTGGAGACGAGCTATCTGCGTCGCTATCCTCATGCCTTTTCGGGTGGGCAACGGCAGCGGATTGGGATTGCACGGGCGTTGGCGACCAATCCCAAACTGATCGTGGCAGATGAACCTGTCTCGGCGTTGGATGTCTCGATTCAGGCACAGATTGTCAACTTGCTGAAGGATTTGCAGGAAGAGTTTGGTCTGAGCTATCTCTTTATTGCGCATGATCTGAGCGTGGTTGAGTATGTTTCCGACCGTGTGGCCGTGATGTATGTGGGGCAGTTGGTGGAAATGGCACCGACCGAGGAACTCTATGCCTCACCGCAACATCCCTACACCGAAGCGTTGCTCTCGGCTGTCCCCAAGTCCGAGCCAGATGAGGTACGCGACCGCATTGTGCTGGAAGGTGAAATTCCCAATCCGGCCAATCCGCCATCAGGGTGCTATTTTCACCCACGCTGTCGCTATGCGAAGGACCAATGCAGCCAAGAGACGCCTGCGTTGACCGAAGTCAGCCCGGGACACTTTGCGGCGTGTCACTTTGCCAATGAATTAGAGTTACGTGGGATTCGAGAATGACAGCAGGATCATTTTTACTGTTCATCGTCCTGACCTTTGCGTTTTTTATCGCGGTCATGTTTGCCCTGATCTGGTATACACAGCAGATCGCCAATTTTGCCATCACGCGTTACTTCCGTGACGCTGAGGATATCACAGACGGTCGGGTTCCCAAGAAGTGGGTGCGGCAGATCAATCGCCAGTTGTTTCGCCGAAGTCTATATGGCTTTTTTCTCAAGAAACAAACGGGGACAGACCTTGCATTGGATAGGTTGGCAAAGCTCACGCTCTTCTTTGAAAACAGCTCATTTTTTGAGTCTGAGGAAGCACGAGAGATTTTGTTGGAACAGTTTGCCGATACACGCAAACGATGGCAACTGATGTCTTGGGAGCAGTTGATGGCTACTTGATTGCTAAAAGCCCATATTTGCGCTTTGATTTAACGCTGATATGGATGTGCGCGGATATATGGCTTCAATTTATGTTAGTGATATAGGGTTCATTTCTGAACTCTGTATTTTAAATAGCTCCTAAATCTATGGTGTTTTATCCATAGACAAGGAGCTAACAGAGGGCTACATTGTAGCAGCAGTTAGATAGGTTAACACACCGATAGATGTGGTTCCAGTCGGTCGCTCTGTGGTCTAGGATTAAGGGTAGCGGAAACGTGAGGGTGTTCTAGACATGACAAGCCTATTTAACCATCTCGAGGAGCAACTCACTCCAGCTAACAGGAGGTCGTAAAGACAATTGTGTTAGCACAGACACCCCTTTCGGGGTGTCTGTCACCAATTTCATGCTGAATTAGCTTCTACACAAAACCATAGAAAGCTATATTTCTAGCAACTGGTTACAATACTTATCAATGATTTAAGTGAAACCGAGAAAGTGACACGAAAAAACATACTACAACGGATTTGGGATTGGAACGGATTTTAGCCTCCGCGCGAGAGAAAAAATCCGTTCCAGTCCGGAGAACCCTCTGGGTCCCGTTGTAGTATATACACCTAAAGACTTAATCAATTTTACTTAATACCTAAATTCAAGGAGAAAACATGAAACGTATCAATCTGTTTCTCGTGATCGTCATGCTGGCATCCATACTTGCAGCTTGTGGTTCACCTGCTGAACCTGCCGCGGATGATGGTGCTGCTGCGCCAGATACTGCCGAGGAGGCTGCTGCCGAAGAAAGCAGTGACGGTGCAATGGCTGTCGAGGGTGAGCCTTATGTGGATCACCTGTTTGCAACAGTCGCCGACTATGAAGCAGCCACAGGCAATACACTGGAGTTCAGCGAATCGCCGATGATGACAGCAATGGTTGACAGTGGTGATTTGCCAGCCGTGGCTGACCGTCTGCCAGCAGAGCCAGGCGTGGTGCGTCCGCGCGATGCCATCGGTCAATTTGGCGGCCAAGTACGCGTGATCGGGTTCTATGAGGGCGCAGGTGCATTCTCTGGATTGACAGAGGGTATGCAACAGGGCTTCTTCATGCTCGATCCAAACTATGCTGCGTACCATGCCAACATTGCCAAGGGCTGGGAACTGTCAGAAGATGGCATGAGCCTGACCATTCATCTGCGTGAAGGCATGAAATGGTCTGATGGCGATGACTTTACAACCGAGGATATACGCTTCTGGCATGAAGAGATTGTCCAGAATGCAGAGATTATGCCAAACATTTCTGACAGTCTGATGCCCGGTGGCGAATTGATGGGACTGAACGTCATTGATGATTACTCATTTGAGTTCACCTTCTCAATTCCATACTATCGTGCGGTTGAGGTCTTTGCGGGTGGCGAGTACTATGCGGCCTCTCATGCCTTGCAGCAGTACATGCCAACCTATAACGAGGACGCCGAGGCATTGGCTGAGGAACAAGGCTATGAGTCATGGCAACAGGCGTTCCAGTTCCATGCAGGCACATCGGACGATTACTACGACCGTGACACCACCATGCCAACGCTCAACCCTTGGATCATCAGCGAAATCGGTGCAGACTCTGTGCTGTGGACACGCAATCCATACTACTGGCGCGTTGACATCGCAGGCAACCAACTGCCCTATATGGACGAAGTTCTTGTGATCATGACCGAGAATGTCAACGCCACTGCGCCAGTGAAATCATTGGCGG
>JBCCFC010000737.1:0-6907 GCA_039029935.1 Chloroflexota bacterium | reverse complement strand
CGGTTATTAATTCCCTCTTCACAACTTACCCTTTTTGAAACATTGGTTATTGTCAACCTTTAGTTCTCTTTTCTATTCCATCTTTCAACCCTACCCTTTCTCCATTTGTTACCCTAATTTTACCCTCCCCGAACCATGCCAGGATAAGCATGGGGTCGGCGTCTTTGCGTATGTAGCCAATAGCCCCTTCGCGCAGGGCCGCGACCACGCGGTTTTCGTCGGTAAAGGCAGTGAGGACCACAACTTGCGTGTGTGGTGAGCGAGCGCGCAGATGGCGCGTGGTTTCGATGCCATCAATGCCACCGGGCATGAGTAGGTCCATGACCACGACATCGGGAAGCCATGTTTCGATCAGTGCCAATGCTTCTTCGCCTGTTGCGGCCTCACCAATGATGTCGATATCGGGGTATGACGACAGCAGATTGTGTATCCCCCGCCGTACGATATGGTGATCATCGACGAGGACAACACGGATTTTGTTCATTTGCTTTCTCCCCTTGGGTCGGTGTTCGGTAGGTCAGTAAGTCGGTAGCTCAGTAAGTCGGTAGATCGGTAGGTCGGTAGCTCAGTAGCTCAGTAGATCGGTAGCTCAGTAGCTCAATAACCGAACACTGACGCACCGAACACCGACGTACCGAACACCGAATACTGACATACCGAATACCGACTTACTCGCTCAACAGCGGAATCTCAACCCGCAACGTCGTCCCTTCGCCAACCGCACTACTTACGACCATCGTTCCGCTGAGTTCTTCGGCACGGACCGCCATGTTTGCCAAACCCATTCCATTCGATTGATGTTCAACATCAAATCCTTGTCCGTCATCTTGAATTTCGAGCGCAAGGATAGGCTGTTCATTGTCAGGCTGGGTTTGCTGCTCTAGCCGTAGATGTACCTTTTGGGCGCGGGCATGGCGGGCAATGTTGCTCAACGCTTCTTGGATAATGCGAAAGATGGCTTCCTGTGTCCCAAGGGGCAGCCGTTCAGCGGATGGCAGTTCGCCGATGACGGTTGTGACCTCGGCCCCTGTACGGTAATCGAGGGCTTCACATTGCTGACGAATGGCTTCGGTCAACCCTGTGGCAGACAACGGTGTGGGACTCAACTGCTGGAGCATGGCATCCATCTCCACCATAGCAGCACGGGCACTATATTGCACATCTTTGAGTGCCGTTTTTGCGCCCGCTGGATCACTTTCCCACCGAGCTTCGATGGCCGCAGCACTGGTGCTGATGCTAAACAGCTGCTGTTTGATGGAGTCATGCAGGTCACGCGCCAGCCTTGCCCGTTCCCCCTGCGCCACCGATTCGGTCACATTTTTGCGGATTTTGTCCCGAATCGCACCAGGGAGACGGGAAAGCAGGGATGTGCCTGTAAACAGTTCCGGTGTTCCGGTGAGGTAAGCGACTACCGATGATTCTTGAATAGCCTCCAGCAAAGAAGCGACTTCTTTCCACTTGGGTGATTTTTCTAGGAGGGACTGTACTTCTTTGGTCGCTAACTCAGGGGGAACGGGTGTATTTCGCTTAGAAGCGATTTCTTTCCACTTGGATAATTCGTCTATACGAGGCTGTGCATCTTTCATCATTTGCGCAGTGGGAACAGGTGTATTTTGTTTGGAATGAATGGCCGTAAGAATTTTGACAATGGTATCTAAATACTCGTCCGGCGTTGTATGTTGGCGCAACATCTTGCCCGCAACACCATCCTCGGCTTCAACCAGACCCAGCAAGAGATGCTCTGTGCCTACATACGTATGCCCCATAATTCGTGCGGTTTCAACACTCAGTTCAATCACACGTTTGGCATGAGGAGCCAGCGATGGGTTGCCAAAGGGGGTCCGTTGACCTCGGCCAACAGTGTTTTCAATCTCACGTAGCATTTCGGTCAGGTCAATGCCCAGTTGTTCCAAAGCTTTTGTAGAGAGGGCTTGTGTGTCACGGAGCATACCAAGCAGCAAATGTTCGGTGTCAATGGCCTTGTGATTGAGCCGAATGGCTTCTTCCTGTGCCAACATGAGTAGATGACGCGCACGATAGGTGAAACGGCTGAGTTTGTCTGACATGTGATTCCTCCTGAACTATCTAAAAATCAACCTTGTCAGGCTATTGTACAGCCGTTTTTGTTTATACACATCCCCAAAGGTGACGAAGATCGTCTCCCTCTTTTGGGGGAGGTGGTGGGTGTGATAGTGTGATAGTGTGATAGTGTTATGGTGTGATAGTGTTATGGTGTGATAGTGTTATGGTGTAACGATATTACTTATATTCTTCACTCTTCACTCTTCACTCTTCACTCTTCACTCTTCACTCTTCACTCTTCACTCTTCACTCTACCGCATAATCACAGGCAAAAACACGATCCGCTCCAACGATGGGAGAAAAATCGGTTCCCCTGCTGTCAAGTCCGGTGGTGGCGCAACGATAATGAACTCACTCACATGATCAACTTCGACGGTCACGGTATTGTCCTCTGTGTCCAAAATACAGGAGCTACAGGGGAACAGTGGAACCCACAAGCCATTGTCCTTATCCCAACAGAGCAGATTGATTCCTTCTTCCTCTAGCTCTCGGTCATTCAATTCATCCTCGTCATAGCTGACCACGACTTCGGCGGGCGTTTCCAATTGTGGAATCGGTTCAGGCGTCTCTGTAGCACCATTGGTGACACCATCAGATTCGTCTAGGGCTTGAACGGCCTCAATCTCAAACGTCACACCTGCATAAAAAAGATCGTCATCCACTTGCCGAGCCTGTCTGCTGTCTGAATGCAATGGATAGGTTGGCCCAGAAAGGATTGATACTGTAACCGAGGTTGGGGTAGTGACGCTATCGGGGGGGAACGTGACGATCACGACAGGGATCTCTTCGACCAATGCCTCGCTGTGGAGTACCACTGGTGACTCTGCCTGCGGGATAATCACGGCACTCGCAACAGGTTGGCGATCTTGCTGATACTCATAAACACCGACATCGGGGAAAGCATCTCGTTGTTGATCGTCAATATCATGGTGTAGATGGGTCTGTCGTCCACTGTCAATGCCCGGAGAGCCATAGGCAAGACGATAGTCATCGTTGCTGGGGTTGATAAAAATTGGCTTTTCGTGTATAAATGCCAATAAAGTTACATTATTCATCGTCCCCTGATAGACTGTATGGGTTACAGATACATTTGCACTCTGGGACAGATTGTTGAGCGCGTGTTTATAATCGGTCAGAATCGAATTGACAACCAATAAATCGATACCATTTCGCGTAAAAACCGCCTCGACATTAGATGGGTCATCAATCAATGGAGATGCAGCCCCGCCAGCAATGGTCGTATGGATTAGCTCGGCTTCAAAGTGATGATTGTCTTGTGTATCTATATCTGTTGACATATCAAATGAGAGTACACTACCATGCGTTGCATTTATGCTATTGTCTGAGCTATTGTCTGAGCTATTGTCTGAGCTATTGTCTGAGCTATTGTCTGGCACACGATTACGAATAAAAAGACTGTTTTCGATGCGTGTACTCAGCCCGGTTGTATACACCTTTGTATAGAGTGCCCCGCCTTCTGAGGCCACATTATCTACAAAGCGTGTATTTCTAATTGTCACAATCCCGTCATCGACAAAGAATCCGCCCCCTTTCCCAGAGGCTGTATTGCTGATAAGCGACGCATTCGTAATTTTTACAACACTATTGACAACGGCTAGGCCACCACCATGCCCCTGATGCGAGGTGGGTGTTGGGGAGAATGTTAAGCCCACAAGATTGGTTGTATTGCTCATAATCTGGCTCGCATTGCTGATGATTACAGCCGCATCAATCGCATACAACCCACCACCATACCCCACATCAACAGTGGAACTTGTGGCGGTATTGTCCATCACCAATACATCATCCAGATACGCTGCGGCATAGTCAATATATAGTCCACCGCCAGCATCTGCGAGGGTATCTGCACCTAAATCATCAGCAAGCGATATCTGTTCATGTCCTGCGAGCCCCGTCGCCCGCCCATTGATCAGCGCAACGTCTCGAAGATGTACGCTGATTCCTTGAGGCGGTTCTATGCCTTGTCGAGCCTTTTTTGTAACTGATTGTCTGTTTGCCTCCCTAGTCGTTTTGCTGGCGGTTTCGCCATAGTTCCCTGTGATATAGAGAACGCGTCCCTGTGTACCCGCATCCAAGACAGTGGGTTCAAACTCAGTGGGTTCAAACTCAGTGGGTTCAAACTCAGTGGATTCAGACTCACTGGTGGAAAACCATTGCACGTCGTCAATTGTATACCCACCCAATATGGTTAGTGATTTGCTGATATAGGCGGTTTGCGTGATGCCGGAACGCGCTGTGACATCTTGGTAACGCCCGCTTGCCATCCAAATTTCGTCACCATGTCGTGCTTGGTCAACGGCATATTGCAATGTTCGACAAGGTCTATCGGGCTGACGACAATCATTCCCGGGATCATTGCCAGTCGTTGCCACATATCGAACCTCGTTTGTGGGTGTCACTAAGGGTGCTGCAGTAGGTGTTGCAGTAGGTGTGACAGTAAGTGTAACCGTCTGGGGGGTAGGAAACGCTGTTTGTGTCGTCGTAGGTATTGCTGTAAAGGTTGCGGTCGGTGATTGAGTGGCAGTTCGCGTTGATGTCGCAGTTCGCGTTGATGTCGCGGTTGGCGCAGATGCCACTGTCGTCGTGGCCGTTGGTGTAGATAGTGGGGTCGATGTCGCAGTTCGCGTTGATGTCGCAGTTCGCGTTGATGTCGCAGTTCGCGTTGATGTCGCAGTTCGCGTTGATGTCGCAGTTCGCGTTGATGTTGGGGTTAGTGTCGCCGTGGGACTCAAGGTCACAGTCGGTGTGACTGTTGCGGTGGCCGTTGCCGTGGCAGTCGGCGTCAATGTCGCAATTGATGTAGCAGTAGCCGTTGGGGTTGAGGTTGCTGTTGGGATTGATGTAGCGGTGGCAGTTGATGTGGGAGTTGCTGTTTCTGCTGTCTCTGGAGATGTTAATGATGTATACTCATCTGCCCCCAAGTCAGGGCTAAGGCCATCCTCTATGCGGCTATGCCCATCAATATCACCACTGATAGCGGTCACAAGGCCTTGTTCAATCGCCGCCGATGTCTCTAAGATGTGATAGCCATCGCTGTCAAAGGCTGGATCGCCTATCACGGTCCGCGTGACTGTCACACTACCATCAAAGTCCTCTTCGTTGCCAGACCACAAGACACCATCCATGAAAATGGTTCCATGTGTACTTCCTAACCCCGTTTCCAGCCCAAGCAAATGGTCTGCAACAATCACGTTGGTCAACCATGCGCTAGATTCAGCAGACGATGCATTGATGCCAACACCGATGCCTTCATTGCGCGCAAGCGTGATATGTGTCCCTGTCAGATACCCTGAGGAGAGGGCGATTCCACCGACGTCGCCCAAATCTGAATAATGTTTGTTGTCAACAACAACCGTATTGCTCATCACCACATGCGTCAGATTAATCGCAACGCCACCACCACTATTGGCGACATTGCTTATGATGCGTGCTTTTTCCAACGTTGCTGTAAAATCACCCCCAATGTAAAGCGCACCGCCTGTCGAAACCCCCAACCCACCAGCCTGGTTTTGAGCAAAGACATCGCCTTGGCTTGTCATAGTCTCGGCATTGATATAGATGGCTCCCCCCATGCCAACAAAACCCGGGCCTGTAGTGTTTTGCGCTATCTGATTATTAAGCATGGTCAACACACCATCATTAACATACAAGGCACCACCAATGCCAGAAAAGGATGTCGAATTGGTCCCCTTGTTCTGTGCAATGACATTGCCGTCCAAAACGCTCTGACTATTGTTTAGTGCAATCGCACCACCGCCACCCCAAGCAGATGCGCTTGCAAGATTCTGGGTAAAGAGATTGCCGATGAGTGTAAGCGAGCCATCTTGTATATAGAGTGCACCGCCAAGGCCAGGGTTGTCTGTCGAGGCTGTGTTGGTATAGAGTTGGCTGTTTTTGAGGGTAACAGTGCTGCCATCAATATAGATAGCACCGCCCATATCCGCATCTTCGATGGCGCCATTGCCTTGGCTAGTTGCATTGCCATTGGTCAGATGAAGACCACTGATGGTAACAGTCAGCCCGTTCGTAATATAGAGGACACGTCCTTCATTTGTGGCATCCAACACGGTCTCTTGCGTCTCCACATGCGGCGTCATCCAATCCGATGTAGCGTAGCCACCTGCAATGGTGAGGGACTTATCCACAAACGCATGTTGTGTCGAAGCCATCCCTTGGCCTTCTTTCATCGTCACACCGCGATAGTACCCGGCTGCAATCCGAATCTCGTTGCCATCCTGCGCTTGGTCAATTGCTTGTTGGAGCGTGGCACAGGGCATATCGGGGTTGCTACAATCATTATCCATATTCAAATCATCACCTGTTTCAGCAACATAGAGAGTTGTATTGAATATCTTTGCATTAACGCTATCGGGAACAAACCATGTCTGTCCCATGCTTGAATGCCCTCCTATCATGCGCCATGTCCCTATCCAAAGTAGAATCAGACCAAGGATTATGATGATGGATAATTTTTGGATAAGGGTCCATAAATTGTTTGGCAGTAGGTTGTTTGGCTGTAGGTTGTTTGACGGTAGGTTGTTTGGCTGTAGATTGTTTGGCTGTAGGTTGTTTGGCTGTAGGTTATTTGACAACAGGTTATCTGACAATAGGTTATTTGACAATAGGTTATTTGACAGTAAGTTGTTTAACAATAGGTTGTTAGATTGATATCGTTTTGACTGATTTGGTTCCTGAGACATACCTTGCTTATCCTAATGCATTGTGTATTCTCTGCATTGTGCGTTCTAATACCAATTACCATTTTAACGCTCTACTATTCAACACTATATACGTTGTGTTTGTG
>JBCCFC010000736.1:0-6911 GCA_039029935.1 Chloroflexota bacterium | reverse complement strand
GCATAAATCATGACAATCACAATAATCCAGCGCAGATAGCTGTGTAGTAGTAACATTGGTGTGTACATAAATCCAAATTCTCCTTATATATATAGTTCAGCGATAACAAATAAGTAAAATCAAACCCACAGGAGTATAATCTGCCTTGCCCTGAATTTCAATAAACAAACCCTGTGAATCGTAATTGTAACAATCATCAGTCGTGCCATTTCCCAATCGCAATATCGCACTGATTTTTGTTTGGTTGACATTCTTACTTGTTTAGCATAGCATTAATCATCAAAATCATTGTGTAGACATGAGGACTTCAATCATACTGTCTGTCTGCACATACCAACCAGCAGGAGATAGTGACCAAATGACAGAATCAACTACACAATTCAGAGGAGCCATCATCGGTCATACCGGAGGTGGCGACTACGGGCATGGCCTCGACATTGCCTTTGAGGGCATCCCCAATATCGAAACCATCGCCGTTGCCGATGTCGATGATACGGGGCGCGCACGTGCCCAAAAGCGAAGTGGTGCCCCCAAAGCTTATGCCGATTACAAGGAAATGTTGCAGGCGGAGCGTCCTAATTTGGTGACGATTGCGCCCCGTTTCCTGGAAGAACGGGTGGAGATGGTGCAGGCTGTGGCAGCCGTCGGTGCGCATATCTTTATCGAAAAGCCATTGGCGGCAACACTGGCTGAAGCGGATGCCATGCTGTCGGCGTGTGAGGCGGCGGGTGTCAAAATGGCAGTGGCGCATCAGGGCCGACTCCATCCAGCGACACTGCACACGCTCGCCCTCATTCAACAGGGCGAGATCGGCAAACTACGCCTGATGCGTGGCTATGGCAAGCTCGATCATCGTGGTGGCGGGCAGGACCTCATGGTGCTGGGGACACACATCCTCGACATGATGCGGCTCTTTGGTGGTGATGCCCAATGGGTCAGCGCAGAGCTACTGGCGGGGTCACGGCTGGCCGATGAGAATGATGTGCGTCAAGGCAACGAAGGCATTGGTCCCATCGCCGGAAACGGTGTCCGCGCCACCATTGGTTTTGAAAACGATGTCATTGGGCTGTTTGAATCCTTTGCCGATCTCGCCACGGGGGAAGACCTCTTTGGCGTTGATTTTGTCGGTGAAACGGGACAGCTATCCCTGCGCGCTGGCTTTACCAAACGGCTCTACAAATATCCACACGCGTATGTCATTCCAGGTGCATCTTATGATCAGTGGGAGGCCGTGCCTGTGCCAACAGCTGGCCCCGGTGAATTACCCGATAATTCGGATATTTCGTCACAGCGATTGATACAGATAGCCAACCAACGGCTTATCCTTGATTTGATGGCAGCGGTTGAAGAAGACCGCGAGCCTTTAGGCAGTGGTGAACGGGCGCGGGCGTCGCTGGAATTGATTCAGGCGATGGCGGCAGCACATGCGGCTGGGGGACGGATTTCGTTGCCTCTTAAAGAGAGAATGCACCCATACCAATGATAAATTAGCCAAATGATCAAATAAGCCTTATCTCATTTTTTGTGTTTATAAAAGATGAACGGTCTGGCGTAGTCTGTAATTAAAACCTTACAATAAACTGTCAAGACGCGTTTTTGCCCATAATTTTCGGAACCAAAGCCGTGTTTCTACCGTATTTGACGTAGAACAATATGATGGGTTTTAGGAAGCCAATGAAGCTACATTTGGTGGATGCAGTCTACGTCAATTAGTGCGTAGATTGCATTCATGTTGCGAATCCACAAAGGGGGCAAACAATGGGAATGTGGTCTACATCTGGCAATCGGATTAAAGAAATCGTCAAAATTAAGGAGGGATATTTTTGTCACTGGCCTTTACGATTGCAAGAATCGTCCACAGTTTGGCTATCAGTCATGGTCCAAGATGGCGTGGGCGTCTATGTGCAGACAATGCCAGAAAATGAATTTCAGCGACTTTCCACAGGCAGGTATAACATCATCAAATATCTGTCATCACCAACGATCAACACAGGTCGTTATCTAAGCCACTATGTATCATTGCCCAGAGGGGCATACCGTTTGATGATTGGTGTCGATGCACCGCCAGAGAATAGCATTGGCTGGCAGGCCTACTTTCAGCATTATGCTGTCGCCTCGGTGCGCTTTGATATGGTACACTAATCATCCTCATCCATAACAGACTTTTCAAGTCTAATTGAATACACACAGCACAACAATCGAATCCCAGCTACGATTACAGTCAGGATCACAGTCAGGATCACAGCAAATATCATAACCCAACACATTGTCAAGCCACTCATGTTTTGATAGAATAACCACCTATCCATAAAACAAGAATGGCTTGATTTTGTTGTGAAGACAGGCACACTCAATCCATATCCAACCAGCGCGAAAGGAATTGGCATAGATATGTCATCACAAGAATCAGTCCCCACAACAAACACAACCGCTGGCGTTCCCCTACTGGCCCTATGTAGTGTCATGCTTGTTATCGACAGTATGCACTTTATCTGGGCCAGAATGCTGCTTTCCTATGCCGACCCGATACAATCATCGCTATTTATTCTTGTGATTGGCACAACACAAGTGGGCTTGTGGGGATGGTGGCAGGGAAGTCTGCGGCTGGATGTATTCCGTCGTCACTTCTGGTTCTTTCTCAGCATTGGCACGTTGGTCGCCGTGAGTACCGTGATCAACTACAATGCTGTTGCCTTTATTGACGCGGGCACGGCTGCCATGTTGTCAAGAGCATCCATTCTATTCAACATCATCATCGGTATTGTTTGGCTAGGCGACCGTTTAAGCAGAAGACAGACTGTCGGTGCGGGGCTTGCCATATTGGGGGCATTTCTTGTTACATTCCAACCAGGTGACTACGCAATGGTCGGTGCGCTAATGGTGTTGGGATCAACCCTGATGTATGCCCTACACGCTGTGCTGACCAAACGGTATGGCGACGATATTGAGTTTGTCAACTTTTTCTTTTATCGCCTTTTCTCAACAACGACTGTTTTATTTTTAATTGCAGCCGCCAACCAAAAATTGAGTTTGCCATCATTATCCGTATTCTGGCTCTTTTTGTTGGTCGCAACTGTCGATGTCGTCATCAGCCGAACCCTCTATTATACATCGCTGCGTCGTCTCCAAATCAGTATCCACACCATTATTCTCACAGTTAGCCCTGTGTTTTCGTTGGTTTGGGCATTCTTTCTATTCACAACATTCCCACAACCACAACAACTCATGGGCGGGATGATTGTGTTGTTGGGTGTATTTTTGGTAATGTTTAGAACTTCAGCGCCATAATCATAAAAGGAGAAACCATGAACAAAGTCGAATTCTTGCAACAACTACGTGATGAGCAGACACAGTGGGAAGCATTCTTGGCATCGATTGATGCCTCGCGCAGAGAGATACCCGGTGCGTGTGGCAAGTGGTCGGTCAAGGATGTGATCGCCCATGTATCTGTCTGGGAACGATTTATGACGGCGGCGGTACGGGCGCATACACGTATAGGGTCGCAAACAGCCGAACCAATCGACGCAACGCCCCAGGAAATGTGGGGGGAGTTTGTCCCTGGCGGCGACCTGAAAGATGACGCGTTAAATGAATGGACCGTGGAGCAGATTAGCCATCGCAGCTATGGTGAAATTTTGGGGATGCAACGTGAGGTTCGCCAACAGCTTTACACGGTTGTGGAAACGTTGAGCGAACATGAATTGACAGCGTCTGAAGTTGTTGTCAAGCGATTGCCCTGGAAAAAGGAGAAACCGCTGTGGCAAATTATTGCGTCAATGAGTTATACGCACATCAACGACCATCGTGATGGCATGATTGATGAAATGAATTTGGCTGAAATGAATTTGGCTGACAAATAGCGATGCCAACGCTCATCAAAGTCTTCAACAACAACACACGTCTCGAATTTGACCAAGGCACGTTTGACGCATGGTGTATCTATTTTGTGCGGCCTGATGGCACACGTGTTGCCCCCAAGGATGTGCAGTACTTTGCGCATTTACAGCGGCTTGGCGAACGCTATGGGAAGGAACGTCTCTACGCCGATTTTGTGCAGATTTATGAGAGTACAACGGCTTGGCTGGACCCTGATGTACTTTCTTTGATTACCACGATTGCCAGCGAATATGCACAGAACATCACCAATGTTGATATTATTTTGACGACCATTTATGCGGGTATGGTGGCCGAAGAAAACAAAAACCGTGCCATCCTCAAAAAGCGGATTAAGCGGCTAGGCGTCTATCAGGTATTGATGGAAGGGCTGTCACCAGAGGATGCAGCGAACTTTAGTAAGGGACGACGGGCGCATGAGATTGCGGTTGATTGCGCAGTACGGGGATTTTAGTTATTTAAAATAAGGAGAAAACATCATGAAAATCACAGCAATCACACCCATCTTTGCCGATGGCGGGCATCGTATCTTTGTCTTTGTTAAAGTGGAGACCGATGTCCCAGGGCTAATTGGTTGGGGCGAGGCATCGGTTGAGGGCAAGCCACGTGCGGTTGCAGGATGTATTCAGGACATGGCAGGCATGATTGTCGGCATGGACCCACGACAGGTCGAGCGCTGTTGGCAGGTCCTCTATCGTAGTGGTTTCTGGCGCATGGGGGTCATTGGACTGTCAGCGATTTCTGGCATCGATCAAGCCCTCTGGGATATCAAAGGCAAGGAATTGGGGCGTCCTGTTTATGAGCTACTGGGTGGCCCTGTGCGTGATAAGGTGCGCATGTATACGCACTTTGGCGGGGATACACCCGACGCTGCGGTTGAAAGTGCGCTGTCCAAAGTAGCAAAGGGATGGACAGCCATCAAAACGGTTCCCGTGCCAATTACCAATATCATTGATGGGCCTCGTGTTGTGAAAGAAGCAGCAGCCAAGCTAGGGGCTGTGCGCGAGGCGGTTGGTGACGATGTAGATATTCTACTGGACATGCATGGCCGGTTGACGCCGCAGATGGCGATTCAATATGGCAGAGCATTTGAACCCTATACACCGTTCTTTTTAGAGGAGCCATCACAGGCCGAAAATCCAGCGGCGATGGCTCCGATAGCACAGGCACTCACCACACCCATCGCAACAGGCGAACGACTTTTCACACGCTGGGGGTTCCGTGAGATTCTGGAAAACCAAGCAGCCAGCTTGCTCCAGCCCGACACCTGTCATGCAGGTGGCATCAGCGAGGTCCGCAAAATCGCGGCCATGGCCGAAGTCTACTATGCAGGCATTGCCCCACACA
The DNA here is from genome assembly GCA_039029935.1 of Chloroflexota bacterium. Taxonomy (GTDB): domain Bacteria; phylum Chloroflexota; class Anaerolineae; order Caldilineales; family Caldilineaceae. Next base: position 1,670 of record JBCCFC010000736.1, on the reverse strand, counting down.
ACCCATATGGACCCGTTTCAACAGCCGCCTGCATCCAAGTGGACTTAGCCATGCCCAACTTTGTCATTCAAGAGATGATTGATCCGGATGTCGCGCCAGAAGCGATGGCCTTTGTCAAAGAGCCGTTACCGGTGGTTGATGGACATATCTATCCACCAGCCAAACCCGGCATTGGTGTTGAAGTGGATGAGGCCGAATGTCTGCGTCGCCAACCCGATTTTTCGCAGGTAGGCGCACGAACCCTCAATCACTATGGCGCAGTTCATGCCGATGGCGGTGTAGCCGATTCATAGCAAAGCACATAATGACATGTGCGTTTTGGTGCGTTCGTGCGCTATCACATCGGAAAAGTGCGTCGGAATAGAACTAAATACGAAAAATAGCTCAATGTTCGGTGTATCGGTATTCAGTGTGTCAGTATTCAGTGTGTCAGTATTCAGTAACCGACCTACCGAATACCGACCTACCGAATACCGACCTACCGAATACCGATACACCAACCACAGTCCTACTTCTGTGCCCGATACTCTGCCCACATCTCCGGTGTTGGGGGGTAGTACGTACCTGGCACCACGCCCTCTGCCATAATTTTTTCTTTGATATACGCTTCAACGTCTTCATGCTCTTCCACAATATCGGCACACTCAGCAGCAAACCATGATGGCACCACGACCACACCGTCATCATCACCAACCAGCACATCCCCCGGACGCACCAACACACCACCACACTGGATATCACAGTTCTCCTCGGCAGGCGTGGCCCAAGGCTTTGAGCCATAGGGTGTACGTGCTTTTGCGTAGATAATCAGGTCATAGTTTTCTTCTTCCATGACATCCAAATCACGAATTGCACCATCGGTCACAATCCCGTCAGCATTGTTTATCTTGAGTTGCAGAGCCTTGACATCGCCAAAGACACAGGCACGCGGTTCACCCATGATATCAGCCACCAACACATCGCCAGGGCCACAGCGCGCCATCGCCTTATACTCTGGTGATTCCGCACCAATTTCGACCTCTGCTGTCAAATCTGGACGATCTGGCAGAAAGCGCAATGTACGCGCACGTGCCGCCAACCGTCGCCCCGGGGTCATAGGCATGATGTTCTCCATAAATGGCAGGTCTACCTTTGCATCGCGCCAGACATGGTTCCAAATCGTAGCAACTGGCAGCTTTTTCAGGCGGTCTAGGATCTCCTGTGGAACATCCACTGGTTCAAATGATCTTGTTGCTTGTGTGGTCATGAATCAATCTACTCCTCTTTTATATGCTAAGTATTATACCAATTACCTGATCAAAATGCACAAATCGTAGACCGTTTTTGTAGGGCAGTGAGCGTACTAACCGCCCTACAAGAACGGCCTACGGTTTTATGCATCTTTGAAATGCAATTGATAGTATTAGACTAGGCTTGGTTTGTGAACCGAGCATCATTGCAATGCTATTGTAACATTCGACAGAAGTAATTCATAACCACAAATTTTTTTTATTTCATATACAAGAATAGAGAAGTAGTAGAGAATCCGTAGGCAGATAGAAATATCGGCGTGTAGAAATTGCTACTATTCATCACTTTGTTGTGTGGATGCTGAATAAAGAAACAATTGTTCTCAGCATTCTTCCTCTACTCCCTTCCTACCCTTCTTTACGGGGGCATCATGGCAGCCG
>JBCCFC010000735.1:0-6928 GCA_039029935.1 Chloroflexota bacterium | reverse complement strand
CGGACAAACGCGGATTTTAGTTCAATCCAAACCAAATATCCGCGTTTGTCCGCGCTCGTCCGCGTCCTGTTAATTTCTACTCATACACTGTAAACAACGACCCCGCGCTCCGCCCCCAAACCTCTGGATAGTACATCTGCTCGGCGTGAATCGGTAGCACTCGGTAGGTCCCCGGAATGCTAGCACGGGCACGGAAGGTGTACTCGTAGGTGCCGGGGCGGAGTTGGGTGGCGAAGAGGGCGACTTTTTCGTCGCGGATGTCGATATGCGTTGGTCGCCATGTGCGCCACCAGAATGGGTTGCGTTGCTCGGAAAGTTCAAACTCGCTGGTTGCCAGCTTGGTGTCGATGGGTTCGAGTCCAGCGGGCAGGGGCACTTCGACAAGTGTGTGATAGAGCGTGGTCGGGGCAACCAGCGTCATGGTCACGCTGATGACATCGCCCACTTTGGCGGCGGTGACGGTGCGGGGTGTGCCTTTCTTATCAACATCAAAACGGCGGTCCACAACGATGCCTTGGTCACGTGCTTCGACGTTAAGCGCATCCAGATAATAGCGTAGATGCGTGGTGTAGTAGAGTTGACCGCTGTCGTTGCTGCGGTTGAGTATGAGTGCGTTAGACTCATTGCGGAACAGGTCGATGAGGTCCGCTTGCAGTGTTACCTTTTCTTTGAGCGACTCATCATTAAAAGAGCCTGCGCCCAACGCTGTTTCATTTAGACTGACATCCCACGCATAATCCGCTTCCAACTCACCACTGGCAACCATCCAATCGGTCAACGAAATCAACGCCCAGGCATTCTCCTGCGTCGTCGCCCAGCGGCCTGCTTTACGCGTCTGCATCAGCCAACGCACCACATTGGGCAGCAGTGCATTATCGGGATCAATGCGGCTAAACGCAGCCAGCACAATGCTTGTTGTGCGTGGGTTGGTGTCGAGTGTCCAGAAATCGAGTGACGCCTCCTGCCAAAAGGCGGTGGTAGCGGTGGCTTCAACACGGCTGGCGATGTTGGACAGCAGTGTGGTCACACGTGGATCATCCTCGCCAGCATCATCTGCTGTATCTTCACGCATTTCATGTAGTGCCATTGCCAAGTATGCCTGACCGTAGATGCTCAGGCTTTCACGCTCATCATAGAGCGTACTGGCGCGCCCCGGATCACCCTCACCGACCTCGGCCAGTACAAAGTGCAAAAAGGCCAGTTGATTGCGCTCCCAACGGTGTTCCACATTATCCAATGACTGGAACTGCAAGTAGAGATTCTCGACTGCTGCGTCGATGGTGCGCTCAGGCACGGCAATACCCATCTCCTGGGCATGCCACAGTCCCCACAATACATAGGCGGTGATAAACTGTCGGCTTGGACGGCTCGGCCAATAGCCCCAACCACCATCAAAGTTTTGCCGTTTGATCAGCCGCTGCACACCGATGTTGAGTTGCTCTTCCAAATCAGCCTCCAGTCGTGGGTTTTGTTGAGCAAGTGATTTTAAGGCATGGACGGTGAAGAGGTTGGGCAGGAAGCGACTGACTGTTTGTTCATTGCATTCATAAGGATAGTGTTTGAGATAGTTCAGCCCCTCGATCATCCCTTCAGCCAGACTTGGCTCCAGCGTCACCAACAGGCTACCATCACCCGTCGCGTTGTCGGGTAAGCGCACCCGCTCCACACGCGTTGTGCCATCGACTTGACCGCTGGTGGCGACGACCTCGGGTGTCTGGTAGCGATGGACGGGCAGCACCATGCGCACGGCATCGGTCAACGACTCCTCATCGGGACTGACACCAAACGCTTCCAACAGGACCACCACTTCCTCGCTGTCCTCATCGACTGTAATGTCAAAATCATAGCGATTGAGGCTGTTGGCGGGTAAATTAACAACATCAAGGCTGCGGCTACCGCTGAGTTGTGCGCCTTCCAGTGTCATCGCAATCATGCCCGCGTTCAATGGTTCGTCAGTGGTGTTGATGACTGCTGCGCCAATCGTGGCAAAGTCGCCTGCCGTGAAGAAACGTGGGATGAGCGGACGCACTTGCAACGGCTTGGTGACAACGACATCATGGGTGGCATCACCGACACGCGTATCATCGGTTACGCCACGCACCACCAAGCGCCACGTAGTCAGGTTATCGGGCAGGTCCACGTCAAAGCGGATGACGCCATCAGCATCACTGGTAAAGTCCGCTCGCCAGAAGGCCACATCAGGGAATTCCTCACGCACCTCTAGGCCAAATGCACCGCCACCACCGCCACCACCACCTTTGGTTGTGTCAGCCAACTGCTGGCTCATGCGGTCTTTGTTGATGTTGAGCAATGCACCCGTAGTGACACCCAAGGCGCGCTCGTAGTAGAAGATATCAAGCAGGTCACGGGTATCACCGCTGGCTAAGGACAACACCGCCTTGTCGATGAGGGCGACGCTGACCTCGGCGTTGGGGACAGGGCGTCCAGCAAAATCAGTGACAGTCAGCTCGTACTCGACCGACTCGCCTGGGGTAAGCTTCTCGCTGGAGGACGCAATGTCAATCGTCAGTTCTTTTTGGTTGGTTTCCACTGGCAGCTTAATATAACCCAGCCGCATCGCCGCGACTGGATTGGTCTCATCAACGCCTTTGACAATGACCACGCTGACATAGATATTGGGAATGTGGTCGGCGGTGATAGGGATGCCAAGCGTATCGCTGTTGCTCTCTAGCGTGATAAGATAGGCATCCATGATGCCGCCACGCTCCACTGTGACCATCGCCGTGACTGGGCTTAACGGGTCCGAGACAAAGGGGCTGGGGATGAGAATCTGTGCGGTTTCACCTGGTGCATAGCGTTCTTTATCCGCCACCAGTTCGATACGGTCATGGTTCTCGCGCGGCCATGCCACAAACGAGCCAGGGCTACGTGAACTAACCCATACATAGGCCGCACTGCTCACCATTTGCGTATCATCGCGATCCAAGCTGCGCGCCACCACTTGATATTGCCCACCTTTGGTTGGCGTCCACTTAATCACGCCAGTGCCCTCGCCAAAGGTGAGAATCGTGGAGGTAAAGACAGGCTTGCGCTCGACAGAAGTTTGCCAGCGATAGACATTGTCCGCCCCCCTTTCGTAGAGGCTGTTCCACTTGAATTCGTAGACGACGACCTCTAGATCGGCATTGGCATAGGGTTCTTGCGTCAGTGCATCGAGTGTCACAACATCGATCTCGCTCGACTGGTTGACACGGGCAATATAACGGCGTGGACTCAGGCCAATTGCATAGTCGTTCTTGTGAACCGTGACCGACGTGCGCCCACTGACAAATTGGTTGGTCGGACTCTGCACGGTGACATCAAACACCCACTGTTGACTACCGACAACGGTGCTGAGGTCGGTCGGCATCTCCAGTACAAAGTTGCCCTCGCTGTCGGTGATACCTTCGCCCTCTTTGAGCAACCCACCAAAGCCACCACCATAATAGGGGTCATAGCGATCACGCTCTGGGTCATAGGGCTGGAAGGTAAAGTGTCGCTTAAACTTCTCAGGTCGATCTGCCCAGAAAAAACTGTGGGGTTGGGCAATCAACCGCCATTTCACAGGCGCATCGGCCATCGCCCCGCCGCTAAAATAATTGACCTGTGTGCTATACTGAATGGTGTCACCCTGCACGATTTCTGGCTCATCGGTGCTGACTGAAATCTCAAATTCTGGTTTGCGATAGCTGGCAACTTGGAAACCCGCGCCAGCAAAGACATCTTCATCAGGACGCAATTGGATGCGTGCCTCAATAAAGTAATAGCCCGTCACCGCGACATCACTGAGCGTGAATTCTCCATGAACAGTCCCATGTCGGTTCATCACATAGGTGTCTTCATGTACAATCTGCCCTTGGTCATCACGCACGGTCACATCCACAGGCATGATGGCAGGGGGCAGCCTGTAGACATCGTTCTCCAACACCCGCATGATGCCTTTCCAATAGATGGTCTGTCCGGGTCGATAGATGGGGCGGTCCGTATAGAAGTAGGTCTGGAATTGGTTAGAGCCATACCCGGTGTTGAGGTTGAAATCCCAAGGCGCAATCCCGTCATGCCACTCGCTGGTAGCAGCAGCAAAGCGCAGATCGCCCGGTGTTCCCGCAATCGCCATGACTGTCTGCCATGCCTCATCGGACGCAAGGTTGAGGTCCACCAGTGCAATGCCATTATCATCGGTACGGCTTGAGGCCAAGAAGTTGCGCTCGCTATAGAACGACACATCGCGGTTTGCCAGTGGTCGCCCCGTGCGCAAATCGGTCAGCCATGCCAAGCTGTTGCCGTCGCTACTCTTTTTGACCACTAGGTTGTAGTTGCTGAGAACAACCAGCACCTGATGTGGTTCTGGATTATCTGTCGAGGAAAGCGGTGGTCGCTCCACCTCCAACAGGTATAAGCCCGGTGGCAGGTCTGCGCCGCTGGGGTCGGTCAATTTGATCCGCTGTCGGCCCGTGATATTTTCTGCAACAATCGAGGCATAGCTGCGTGACCACACCAGATTTTCGTCAGGGTCGGGGATGCGATAGTTGTCCCATACCTGCCATTGATTATCGCCAGCCAGCTTGAAAAATTCTTCTTCAGGGACACGATAGAGGTTGGCCTCGACCGATTCTACATTGCGATAAAAGATACCGATGTTGGTGGTGGTGTAGGCATTAAAGTGGGTAAAACGCCCCAAGTCGATGCGTGTAAAGGCAGGGTAGTTGCCCGTAGTAAAGCTAAATTGATAGTCTGATGCCCCACCGACAGCCCCCAAAGTGTTGCCATAGGGGTCGGCAATGGTACCGCCCACCGTGATGGTGTAGACCGTGTTGGGTTGCTTCGGCCAATGAAAATAGGCGGTCGCATTATAGCTGCTATACTCGCTGTATACGTTGGTCCCCGTGACAGGTGGGCTGATGCTGATATTGGCGAGGGCAGAGGTACTGCTCATGGCGGTGTTGAATTTAATGCTGACGCGTCTATCTGGTGGAACAGTACTCAATGGGCTGGGATTGACACTCTCGATTTGGGGCAGCGGCACAACGGCGAAGCGGCTATCCGCATCATCGCGCAGAGAGCCTCGACCTGCGGCAGATACGGCGGTGTCATCCACCGAGGCAATATACTCATGACCGAAAAACAGTTTTTCTGTGGGCGTAAAGACCATCTGGGTGCTGGCTTCATTCCAGCCAAAGTCGCCATCGATCAAGGCGTCATTGTCAACATGCAGTAGCTGGTAGGCATCTTCGACACTGGCACGGTCCATTGGCTGGCTAAAGGTGATTTTGACCACCGAATCAGGACGTTGCTTAGGGCCACGTGGTCGGATGGTGATGACGCTGGGGCTGCTGGTGGTGAACTGAAATTCAAATGATTCCTCAAAGTGAATGCTAGACAGACCACCCTGCGCATCGGTTTCAAACGCATCTACAGAAACGGTATAGGTCGTATCGCCCGCAAGCAGGTCTGTTGGGGTAAAACGATAAATGCTAGTATTGAGCCATTCCCCCAGTCCGGATATGCTAACCCCATCCGGACTGCTAACACGAACAGGATGGGGCAGACTCCCCTGACTGTCCAGGCTGACCAAAGACACAACGGGGCGATTGAAGACGATGACAATATGCCCTGCCGTGTTTACTTCATCCTGATTATTGTCGGGTTGTGTGGATGTAATCTGCAAGGGAACATGACCAACCAGCGACAACTGTATCGGTGTGTCATCAATCGTTAGCCGATAGCGGGTTCCGGGTTCCGCTTGTTCAGATGGCGTGAAGATCAACTGATTGCCTTCAATGAGCGTTGCCCCCGCTAGGTCAGGGTAGACCGTCAGGTTGTCCACAATATCGCTGTCTAGGGCTTCGTCAAAGGTGAAGAGTACCACCTCATCCTGCCAACTAGCCCCGCTCGGCAAATTGGTTTCCACTAACGTTGGGGCAACCTGTGTTGTTTGGGCGTGTATGGGTGTTGCTGGTGACGCTACCCATAGTGAGAAGAGTAGGATGGCTAGGATTAAGATGGTTGTTTTGCTCAGTAAATGCGGAGTAAGGCATTCTCTAATGCCGGATTCCTCGTGTACGACCCGCACTAGAGAGTGCTCACTCCGCGATTTTTTATATGAATGATGGTTTGTCTTTGGCATAAATCATTTCCTCATTTGGTTGTCAAAAGCATGATGAAGAACGTTGAAATAGGTGTTGGGTACGCTATTGACTCAACGATTTTGCGTGTCGTTTGTTCCTTGAGGATCAAATCGGATGTATTGTATCATAGCTGCTGGGGTTGGGTGGTAATTCTTAATGTGTTTGTAAACAATTTTGGAGCGAAAACGAAACGATTCGCATATGAAGTAGCAAAAACGCGTTCCGTTTGGTAAAATACAAATGTGCGGAATGATTGTAGATAGTGTTATGAGGAGGATGGCGTTTTGACCAAGCAAATTTATTATTCAGCACCAAACATCAAGCGATTACGCCAAGAAAATGGCTATTTTATCGACAAAACAGAATATATCGCCAAATTAGAGAAAATCAGCAATCCCATTTTTCTACGTCCGCGTCGTTTTGGCAAGTCGTTTATGTGTTCGCTCTTGGAACATTATTATGATGTAGGCTATAAAGATCAGTTCCATGACCTTTTTGGTGGCACATGGATTGGTCAGAATCCTACGGGCAGGCAGAACCAATTCGTGGTGTTGCATTTGAACTTTTCGACGATTAAGATTGATGCAAATCTTGCTAAAATTGAAAAGAATTTTAATAGACGATGTAATGCCAAATTAAAGTTGGCACATCAGCGATACAAAAATCTTTTTGAGGGTATGCCGCCAATTGATGATCATGAGAGTGCAGAAAATAATTTAGATGAATTGTTGACTAATATCGAACTGAATGACCTTCCACCTCTTTTTGTGATTATTGATGAGTATGATAACTTTGCCAAT